>NZ_LNGG01000013.1:0-13728 GCF_011057735.1 Fervidobacterium sp. 2310opik-2
AGGTAAAAACAACGAATGTGAATCGAAATTTTCGTTATTTAAGATGTTTGTTAGAGCGAAAAGGAGCTTCGAGAAATTTAGCAACATACGGTACTATGTAAATGGTTTTTGTGTAGTAAGGAACCTATGCAAGTTATATGAGAACGAAAATGAGATGATTACAGCTTTAGCTTCCATCATCACTACTAGTTAACAGCATCCTTTCTATTTGAGACTTCAAACATTATTGGTTCAATAGTTATTCCTTTAAAAAAAGTACCACTCTTAGTCCAACTAAATGGAATCACAAACAATCCGTTTAAAGGTTCTTCTGATACTCTATAGAATTCTACCTTGTTATCTTTTCGAGATATTCTGCATGAGTTTGAATTATACTCTTTTATAACACTAGATTTCCAAAGACCAGAATAAACCGCTGTTTGGATGTATTCATAAGATATATCTAAGTTCAGCAAGTTTGAAAAGCTTAATATCGTAGAAGTTAAGGTAAATGTAATTATAAGAATTGAAATAACGATTTCCAAAAATGTCAAGAAAATCACCCGAACCTTGAATTTGTCAAACTCACCTACCAAACTGTCCTTGCATTTGGAAGATCGTTGAGTACATAGTAAAGGCGATGAATGCTATAAACAAACCAACAAAAGCAATTAGTGCCGGTTCAATTAAACTAACAAGTTTTTTTGTATCACTAAGAATTTCTTCCTCATAAAAATCTGCAACCTTCTCCATAACAACATCTAGTTTACCTGTTTCTTCACCTGTTCCAACCATTTCGTAAACTATTTGAGGAAAAATTCCAGCACGTTTTAAAGCTCCTTTCAAATTACTACCAGCCTTTACTTCTTCTATGACCTTTGAAATTATTGATATAAATCTTGGATTATTAGATGCTTTAGCTGCCATATCCAAAGCATTTACCATAGGAACTCCACTGCCTATAAGGACACCTAACGTACGCGTAAACCTTTCATTCGACATTTTTTGCCTTAACTTTCTTATTGGCGGAATAAGGTTACCGATAAAATCTTTCACATATGCACCGTAAATAGTACTAAGAAAAACCTTCAAACCATAACCAATTGCAACAACAATTGGTGCTAAAATGTACCATTTTTTTGTGAATATATAGTTCATCTTCATTAGCATCCCAAGGACACCACCTTGAGGAACTGTTCCAAAGACAGATATTAACCTTGGAAGAATAAAGACAGAAATAACTATAACAACCACCACAGCAAAACCTAATATGAACATAGGATATGCCATGGAAGATTTTACCTGTTCCCTTAATCTATTTACACTCTCATAATAGTTTGCTACTTTTTTCATTGTTACATCTAATATACCGCCTTCTTCACCTGCTTTTACCATGTTTATAAATATAGAATCAAAAATACCTTGACGTTCAAGTGCATCTGAAAAAGAAACACCAGCTTTCATGTCAGAAGCAACTTCTTTTAAAGCCATTCTAAACTTTTTTGAAAAAACTTCTTGCTCTGAAAGAGTTATAACGGCATCGGCAAGCCTAACACCCGCAGAAATCATTGTTTCCAATTGTCTTGCAAATAGAACTATATCTTTCAATTTTGCTTGAAAGACCGCTTTTTTCTTTAATGTTGAACTTCTTCTGGTCTTTTCACCTTTTTGTACTAGGTCTGTTATAATTATTCCTTGCTCTCTTAATCTATCAAGTGCTTCTTTAACGCTTTCAGCTTGAATTATACCTTTTAATTTTCTTCCAGACCTATCTACACCTTTGTATTCAAATACCAGATAATATCACCTCTTTATTTCTTTATCACTTCGTCGGAAACCATCTTGCCATCTTCAAGTGTAATAACTCTTTCACACAAATCCATAAAAAGCTCTGGTTCGTGCGTAGCTATAATATAACCCTTATTCTGATTTCGAAAACTCTCCAAAATTTTTCTAATTGATAAATAACCTTTCAAATCTAACCCTGCTGTTGGTTCATCAAAAATCAAAAATTTTGGATTATGAAGTAAGATAGAAGCAATCGCTATCTTGCGCTGTTCACCACCAGAAAGCTTAAAAGGTGATTTGTAAAGTATTTCTTCATTTAATCCCACACTAATAAGCAGTTTTTTTAAATCTTCCTTTGTGTAAGAAACTCCAAAGTTTTTTGCGGCATATGTTATTTCTTGTTCAACAGTTTCGTTAAAAAATTGTCTTTCTGGTATTTGAAAAGCAACCCCAAATTCTTTTCTAAAATTGTATGCTTTTTCAAATGGGTTTGTACCATCGTAAAATATTTTCCCTGATGAAGGTTTTATAAGCAAGTCTAAAAGATAAATCAGCGTTGTTTTTCCTGATCCAGTGTTTCCAACAAGTAATATTCTTTCATCAGTTGTAAATGATAAATTTATGTTACTCAGTGCTACTTTTTCAACATCCGTATTTTTTTCGAAAATAACGGAAATATCTATCAATTCAACTTTCAAAATTCATCACCTACTAAATCTCTTTTTTTATCCATTTATTTTTTTCGAAATATAAATCCTTATTCCTCCTTCTTTCCATACATCTTCAGCGTTACCAAATATCTCTTTCATGTAATTTTTAATCCTCTCTCCACCTTTGTTGTGATAAGCTACTAGCTGAAGTGTACCACCATCCTTGAGATGTTGAAAAGCACCTTCTATAAGCTTCATCCATACTTCTTTTCCAGCAACAATTGGAGGATTAGATATAATATGGTCAAAAAGATAACCTTCCCAAGGTTCGTAAAGGTTTCCTTGCCTAATATCAGCTTGTATATTGTTATCTTTTGCGTTTATCTTTGCAAATTCGACAGCACGTTTATTAACATCGGACATGAAAAGTTCTATAGATGGATTTTCCTTCTTTAATGTAATTCCGATAACTCCGTACCCACAACCTATATCTAACACTTTTCCACTGATATTTTCACAGTGATTTATAAGTATTTCTGTTGCTTTATCTACCTTTCCAAAAGAATACACACCTGAAGGACTTTTAAATTTGTAAACATGGCCATTCTTAAGCTTTAGTTCAACATCCCTAACTCTTAAGACTGATTGTGGTTCTTCAGAATAATAATGTTCAAAACTATTTTTATCTTCACTCAATTCTGAGCACCTCCAAAATTCATTCTTTATACTTTTACAGATTTTGATTCTTTTACTGGTTTTGATTTTTCTTCAGCTGAACTGATTAGAGAATCCACATCCTTTCCATCTACGCCATATTCACTTATACCAATAGTGCATGTCAAATCTAGATTTTGGGAATTTATAAACTTCACTATACTATCATTCAATCTATCAAAAATGTTATAAGGAAATGATTTTGATATAGCCAAAACGGCAAAACTTTCTCTATTCAACGAAACTAAAATATCACTTCTCCTAATATTCTTTTCAATTATTTTTGCGAATTTTTGTAAAATATTATTTCCGTAATCAAAACCATGTTTTCTATCTACTTCGTCAATGTTTTCAAATTTAATTTTTATAAGATAAAGATTACTGGAATCTCTCTTAGCCAAAGAAACGTATTTATCAAAATAATTTCCAAGTACCTTGTAATTTGGAAGATGAGTAACGGGATCAAACATAACAACTTTGTTTATCTTTTCGTTCAGTTCTTTCATTGACTTTATAAGTTCAAAACGTTCTACAGATAATGAAAGTAAATCCCCTATCATTTCAGCAATAGATAAAAATCTGTTCTTTTCAAAAGTATCTTCATCTTCCCATGTATCGAGATTGAAGAAACCTATAATCTTTCTTTGAACCCTTATAGGAATAGAGACAAAAGCTTTAATATTTTCAATACTTCTAATAGATTCCTTAAGGGTATCATCTATATCACCTATCTTCTGTGATAATTCTTTTATCAAATCAATACTTTTTCTTTTAAGAATATAAACGTGTTTAAACCTTCTCATATACATTTCTTCTTTACTGAATTTTATCTTTTCAAGCAATTTATAGTCGTGGTTATAAGCTGCAATATAGAAAAAAGAGCCATCAACATCTTGAAGTAGCACACTTCCACTGTGGATAAATGGTATATTATCAACTAATACCTTCAACAATGCTTCAAAATCTTTTCTTTTCAAGGAAGTTTCTCTCTCCGTTGAAAATTCAAGAATAAGTTCGCTGAAGCTTATAAAAGCATTTTTCACTTCTTCAGAAAAATTATTTTGCTTCATTTGAATCACTCCTTGAATCATATTTGGAGAACATTTTGACGAAAAATTTTATCGATAAAAAGAATAAAGTAAGAACCAAAATCAAAAACAAATAACCAACAATACCTACCCTTAAAGCTTTGAAAAACTCTGAAAAGTTTATCATAATTAAACACTCCTTGAGAAAAAATTTTCATATTCCACTGACAAGTGCAATTAATATTCCGCCAGCTAAAACAGAACCTATCTGCCCTGCAACGTTTGCTCCCACTGCGTACATAAGCAAATAATTTGTAGGATCTTCTTTCCTTCCAAGTTGATGAATTACCCTTGCGGACATAGGAAAAGCGGAAATTCCAGCTGCTCCAAGCATAGGATTTATCTTACGCTTTAAAAATAAATTCAAAAACTTAGCAAATAAAACCCCTCCAGCTGTATCGAAAATAAAAGCAACAAGCCCAAGAAGCAATATAAAAAGTGTTTGCGGTCTAAGGAACTTATCTGCAGTCATCGTCGATCCTATTGATAAGCCAAGGAATATAGTAACTATATGCGCAAGTTCATTTTGAGCAGTCTTCGATATACTATTCAAAACACCGCATTCTCTTAAAAGGTTGCCAAACATCAAAAAGCCAATTAATGCAGCAGAACTTGGAGCTAGTAAACTTGCAACCAGAGTTACCAATATTGGGAAAATTATTCTAATTTTTTTATTTATCTTGACTCCTTTAGGTTCCATTTTTATCTTTCTTTCTTCTTTTGTCGTAAGTAACTTTATTACAGGTGGTTGAATTATAGGGACAAGGGACATATAAGAATAAGCCGCAACAGAAATAGGTCCTAAAAGTTCTTTTGCAAATCTACCAGCAACATAAATAGAAGTTGGTCCATCGGCTGCACCTATTATTCCTATCGATGCTGCTTGTTTTATATCAAAACCTAACAAAGTCGCGACAACCATCGTTGCAAAAATTCCAAATTGAGCAGCGGCACCAAATAAAAACATTATCGGATTTTCAAGTAATGGTCCAAAATCAATCATAGAACCTACAGCAATAAATATCAAAAGTGGAAAAATTTCTGTTATAATACCAATATCGAAGAATATATTCAAGACACCTTTGTGAAGTACACCATCTATAACCTGATCAACTGCTGAACTCAGAGGAATATTTACTAAAATGGTTGAAAATCCAATTGGAATTAGTAATGCTGGTTCGTATTCTTTTGATATAGCTAAATAGATTAAAAAGATTCCAATAAAAATCATAACCAAATTCCCTATGCTTAAGTTTAAAACACCTAAAAACAAATTCAAAGCCATTACCCATCACCCATTTGTTAGTTTTTATTATAATTTTATCAAAGTGAGTATATCAAATTACACACACGTTAATAACTAACACTTTTATTTTAGCATAAAGTTTAGTAAAAATATTTGATCTATTTTTTTGTTACTTAAATTTAAATAACTCTTAAATAAAACTATTTTAAGTTTACTTTACATGAAATATATTAATATTATTTAAACTAGAGGTGATAGTATGATATTCTATGTACCGATTTTTATTATATTTTTGTTTCTGTACAATTCTATAATTGCGCTTCAAACAATAACAGTATTCGCAAGATACAAGGTGAAGGAGCTTTCTTATGCAGGAATTTTCGTTTCGGCTGTAATAATGTTGTACTCGTTTGGATACGCTATGGAATTGATCTTTATAACTTCCAGTGATATAAGCTCTGCTTTTCTGTGGTACAAAATACAGTATTTCGCAATAGCATTTATCTCTTTTAGTTTTTTTGTATTTGTAAACGCGTTTGTTGGAAGAAAAATTAAGAAAAATATAGTCATTCCACTAATGATTATTCCATTAATCACTCTTATTTTACTTTGGACAAATCAATTTCATCATCTTTACTTGAAAGGATACCTTGAAAACGGAAAATATACCATACCAGGTCCTTGGTATTATATAAAACTTATTTACGAATACATACTCATTGGCTTTAGTTATTACATTATGTTATCAGAGATAAGAAAAAAAAGATTCTTATTTAGTAGAAACACAATTATTCATCTAATTTTTGCGGTTATGATTCCTCTCTCATTAAATATTATATACATAATTTTAAAGATGAACATAGACTTGACTGCTTTTGGACTGATGGCAAGTATAATTATTCTTTTTTACGAATCTCAAAAAAAGTACGGATTAGATTTTAGAGAAGTAGCAAAGGAGATAACATTTGATTCTACTAATGATATGATAGTTCTTATTGATAAAGAAGAACACATTCTTAGTTACAATAAATCTTTTTCTTCAATGGTAAAAGAGTTTCTTGGTATAGAAGAATTAGCTTACAAAAACATATCAGAGATTTTGTCACAAGAATGTATTTCCGTAATAAGAAATGGTTATGGCATTGTCGAAAAATTTGGTAGATATTTTCAAATAAGTGTTGTTGATATTAAAGAAAAAGTTAAAAACTCAAAATTTGAAGGAAAAGCTGTCTTTTTCCATGAAATAACGGATATTAAAAAATTAGAAGAAGAAGTTATCGCTGAAAGTAAGAAATATCAAACACTCTTTGAATTTTCCCCTCTTGGAATTCTTGTAGAAGATTCTAATGGTAACATTTTAGATGTCAATCCAGAATTTTGTAAGATAAATTGTTTAAGAAAAGAAGAACTAATCGGTCAACATGTATCTATTCTCGCACCAAAGGAAGATTACGAACAGGTTATAAAAAATATCAAAGAAATTATCTCTGGAAAAACCCTTATCCACACAGTTAGAAACCTGTCTCGTAGTGGAGAAGTAAAGTACCTTGAACTATACGAAAGAAAAATAACACTTCCTGATGGTAAAGATGGTATATTGTCTATCCAAAAAGATATAACAAAAATTGTTATGGCACAGAAGGTTATAAAATCGCTTGCAAAATACCAACAGATAATTCTTCAACTTGCTCTAAACATTATAAACACACCTGTTGAAAAGATTGATAAAGAAATTAAAAGAGCAATTGAACTCATTGCAAAAGAATTAAACACAAATAGAATTAGAGTCTATAAATTTTCAGCAGATGGCAGTTTTAATTCGATAAGTAACTGGTTTTATTCTAATAATCCTATTGAAAACACCTTCGTATCGTTTAACATTAAAGATGTAAGTGGAAAAGAATTAGATGAACTAATGGCAGGTAAACAATTTTCAATAGCAAAACAAAATGTTTCAAATGAATTTATCAAAAAAATGTTTGGAGAAAATTCTATCTCACTCATTACTCCGATAAAAATAAACGAAAATGTTATAGGTTTCATAAGTGCAGCCTTTAAGGAAGATAGAGCGTTAACTGTTGCCGAAAAGAGGATTTTCTTGTTACTCGCGACGCTACTTGCAAACTCGGAAATCAGAAAAAAATACGAAGAAGAATTAATAAAAGCAAAACAAGAAGCTGAAAAGGCCAATCAAGCTAAAAGCATTTTCCTTGCTAATATGAGCCATGAGATAAGAACTCCTCTTAACGGAATAATAGGATTTACAAATTTACTTAAAGAAACAAAACTTGATGAAAAACAAGAAAAGTACGTTTCGATAATTCTAAAGTCAAGTGAATTATTACTAGAAATAATCAATGATATCTTAGATCTGGCAAAAATTGAAAGTGGTAAATACCAACTTGAACCATTAGAAACAAATTTAAAGATGGAACTCCAAAGCTCACTATTACTATATGAAGCAAAGGCAAAAGAAAAAAATGTTGAATATGAAATAAGAATAGATAAAGAAATAAGCGATTGCTTAATACTTGATAGTGTAAGGTTGCAACAAGTTATGTTTAATCTCATAAACAACGCGATAAAATTTACTCCAGCCGGTGGCTCTGTAAAAGTTTTTGTAAAAAAGATTTCTGAAGATGAAGAGCATGAAAATATAAGATTTTCAGTAATTGATACAGGAATAGGTATTCCAAAAGAAAAACTCGAAAAAATATTTGAACCTTTCGAACAGGCAAGTGTGTCCGTAACGAAAAAGTATGGTGGAACGGGGTTAGGTTTGGCTATAAGCAATTTAATAGTTAGTATGATGGGGTCAAAGATAATTGTAGAGAGCGAAGAAGAAAAAGGAAGTCATTTTTATTTTGATTTAAAATTAAAAAAGTGTTCTAAGAAAGAAATTACACAAGACATGAAAACAATAAAATCAAAAAAGTACAATGCAAAAGTATTAGTTGCTGAAGACTACGAAATAAATAGGATACTTATAGAAGAAATACTAAACAAATACGATATAAAACCAGATTTTGCAGTAAATGGTAAAGAAGCCGTTGAGATGGCATTAAATAAAGATTACGACATTATCTTTATGGATGTATTAATGCCAGAAATGGATGGTATAGAAGCAACAAAGAAAATAAAAGCGATAAAACCTAACCTTCCAATTATAGCACTTACCGCACACGCATTAAAAAGTGTAAAAGAAGAAGTATTATCCGTTGGTATGAATGATTACATAACAAAACCTATAAAAATTGCTGATTTAGAAAGAGTTTTAAATAAATTCTGTAGTCATTTAGAATCGTCTGAAAAAAGTGAAAAAGAAGCGCGAATTTTTAATGCAAATATTGTTGGAGAAAAAAGAGAAATAAACGAAATCGAAAAAGATATAGAAATAACTAAGCAAGAACAAGGTTTTGACGAAGAGTTTATGAAAGAATTAATCAAAATGTTTATAAATTCCACCAAAGAAAGCATTTTAAACATACGGAATGCTTTACCAAAAGTCGATTTTAAGACTATTCAAAGGGAAGCACATAGTATAAAAGGTGCAGCTAGGTCTCTTAACTTCAATAGTATTGGAGAACTTGCTTATCAATTAGAAATAAAAGCAAAAGAAAAAGATGATTCGTTTGATTATGAAACTCATTTAACTCAGATAGAAGAAAAACTAAGAAACGTTATTAATTTTTTCAGAATAAAATACGAAAAGAATAATTAACTAACAATGACCAATAAAATCAATGACATCTTGGTCAAATTGCCTTAGAGATTTTGTTAATAATTCTATTCTTCTAATAGTTTCTTCAACATCTTTTGCAGCAAAGCCATTTCCACATGGTATATTTGTGTCTTTAAGCGCCAATTTTGAAGCGTTCAGTGCCATTTGTGTACCTATACTTGCTTTCAGTGCACAGCCTCGTTTAGCTCCGTCGCAAGTCATACCAAAAAGCGTCGCTAAAACGTTATTTATAGCATTTTTTATTTGCTCAGCGTTACCACCTGCAAGGTAAGTTATTGCAGCACTACTGCCAGCTGATGCTATGGATCCTGCACCGCACACAGGTGTTAAAACACCTGTGAACGCTTTTATGTAAGTTGTTACAAGAATACTTAACAAAACTGCCTTTTCTATTTTTTCTTCTGGCATTTCATTTTCCCTACCGTACAATGTTGGGGGAACTATCGATGCTATACCCTGATTACCACTACCAGCTACAGTCATTATTGGTATCAATTCACCACTCATTCTCTCATCAACACCGGCAGCAACATAAGCAGGTATTCCTTCACCGAGTGCATATCCAAAATTTCCTTCTTTTTTTATCCCTTCGTTTACTGCATCCACGTTGAATTTAATGCCATTTTTTACAACATCTGCAACGTCTAAATCAGGATTTTCAATGTATTCAAAGATATCGTTCAAAGAAATTGATTTAACCAAATCTTTCTTAAAATTAACACTCGTTTGAGTGTTTCTTATTTCATTCCCATCAACAACTATTTTGCTTACATTATCATGCGAGTCAGTTATTTCTACCAACACTTCGTTATCAGCTTCAAGCTTAGTTTTAATGTGGAGATTATAAGAATTTTCATAGCTAACTTTTATTTTATCTTTTAATTCATAAGCCTTTGAAAGTACATTTAAATCCACGTCTTTGAAAACTTGCAAACCATATTCTGGTCTTCCTACAAGATACGCAAGTGCTACTGCAAGGTCAAATCCATGTAAATGAGTACCAGGTATACCTACTTCTAAACCATTTTTATATGTATTTCTATCCATTATCACATCTATGCTTTTTAATTCACCTTTCAAATACTCTTTCCCAACAGCAACCGACAAACCTACGGCAACAGGTTCTGTGCAACCATAAGATAATTTTACGTTATCGAAAAATATTTCCCTGATTATACCTTTTTTTGAATTATTTTCTTCTAAAAATTCAGACATTTAAAATTCCCCCTTCTCTTAGTAACTTCAAAACCTTGCAGACTTCTTCCCCTCGTCCCATTGTAAAGATATGAATCCCCGGAGCACCTTTCTCAAGAAGAGTTTCAATTAATTCAACGGTAAAACGAACACCTATGTCAAATTCTTCAGTTTCAGAGTTTGCTTCTTCCATTTCCTCAACAAATTTTTGTGGAATATTCACGAAAAACTTCTTTGGAATAGAATAAATTGATTTCTTACTTACAACAGGTTTTATACCAGGTATAATCGGTATATTAATTCCTACATCTCGAGTTCTCTCAACAAATTTTTCATAAATTGCTGCGTCAAAAACCATTTGAGTTATTATAAAATCAGCACCATTATCAACTTTCTGTTTTAAAAACCTTAAATCAACGTCTAGATTTGGAGCTTCAAAATGCTTCTCTGGATATCCCGCAACGCCTATACAAAAATTCGTTGGTTTTGCTTCTGTGTAAAGATATTTTCCTTTGTTCATATCAGATATTTGTTTAACCAAATCCGAAGCATATTTATAGTCGTTCTTCGCTACAGAATTAACTTCCTCACCACGCACTACAAAGACATTTTCAACACCCATTATAGACAAGTCTATTAAAATATCCTCCATCTCAAATTTGTTCATACCTTTGCAAACCAAATGAGGAACAACATCGATATTGTACCTTTTCATCAAAGCGGCAGTCAAACCTATTGTTCCTGGTCTTTTTATCTTTTGAACCTTAATTATTCCATTTTCCGTTTCTAAATAATCTATTTCAGACGGATGGCGCGTTATATTTATGAAAGATATGTTATAATCCATCAACTTATCTAAAGTGGCAAATATTTTTTCAACATCTTCTCCTCTCTTAGGAGGGATTATCTCTATCGAAACTATCTTTTCATTTCTTAATTTTTCAACGATTTTCAACGTTTTGCTCCCCCTTCTTGCCAATATAATCTATATTTCGAACCTCACATTCCCTATAACTCCCATTTTTCCATTAATTATAATTACTACCCCATATATTACATCTTCCAAAAAACTTTTTGTGTATTCCAAGACATCTGTAATATCTCCGCTTATTTTTACCATATTTGAAAGTTTAGTCGCAAATCCATCTGCTATTAGTGAGTTTTTGGCTATAACTGTAACGATATCCGCATTACCAAAATTAAGAGAATGACCTATCTTTCCAGATGAACTACACACACCAAATTCTCCAGAACTGAGAACTATAGACAATCGGTTAAATTCACTATCAAAGTTGGAGAATATTCCTATTCTTGTTTCATCGAACGAATTGATGTATATATCACCGCCATTCTCAACGATAACTTTTTTACTTTTGTACTTCTCAATCAAATTTTTACCAACCAACTGAGAAAAGGCACCAGCTACACATGCCATCGGACCTACACCGGCAGTATTTGAAGCTTCTATCATTTTTTTAGCAATTTCTGGGGCATTGCCATCATATCCAATAGGTACCAAAGAAGTTTTAAATTCCTTATTTTTCCTTATATAGTCTTCCAACTCATTGTAAAGTCTTTTCACAGTTTCATACGTAAAATCGAGCATTTCAAGGTCAAAATTGTCAACTCCTACCCAGATATCCGTGTACTTGTACTTAACAAAAAAGCCTGTGATATCTTTTGAATAACTTTCCCTGTAAAACCTTTTAACAATAGGAATTTTACTTGATTTCATTTAAAATCCCTCAATAATTTTTTAATTTTCTGATTTCTCGTAAGGTAATCTTATACCTTGAGGACAAGAATCCGAACACAATAGACAATAAGTACACTTTGAAGCATCGTATCTAACTTCTCTATTTTCATCAAAATAAAGTGCATTGGTACTACACAAACTAACACACGCGCCGCAATTCACACAAGTTTTCTCGATTTTACTCTTCAAAGTTATATAGTTTTCTCTCATAGGTTCATCTACAATTTTTTTATCTGAAAGGCTTTTTAATTTTCTTTCCTCGTGGAGTTTTTCAACTGGATTAGTCAAAAAGAACATACCTTCCTTTATCCAGTTTTTCAATATTTTAGAAATATCTCTAGCTTTATTCAAACTTGATAATGAACTTGTTTTAACTTTTTTACCATTTATTTCAACATATCCGCTTTGCAGTTCTTCATAATTAACTACTTTTATTGTTGGTTTATCAATTTTCGAATAGTCTTTAATTTCTGTTTGTATGTCTCTGTTTGATAAACTAACATAATAAGCTATTTCTTCGTTTAATATGGGGATTGGAATCCCAACACCAACAAATAAAGTAACTCCATAATTTTTAAAGTACGCGCCTTTAATAAACTCCGTACTCATTTTTTTAGCATCCCCAACAAGTGCCAAGGTTCTTGAAGGTACAATTGGAATACCTTTGTCATTTATTTTAACAACGTTTCTAAACTGAGTACCATACCATGAAACGTATCCTATACCACCACCTAAGAATATCCTTGTACCTACACCAATTGTAAGCATCTTCGGATCTTTTAGAAGAGGACTAAGCTCTCCAGAAGTTGAATAAGTTACATTTCCATAGTTTGGTAATAACTTACCCATGTAAGTGTAAATTGTTTCATCTGAGCTATTTGTTGCTGCAGCGTAATTTTGATAAGCATTTCTTGGGTTAAACAAGAAAAAATCATTTATCGTTTCTTTATTAATGTATGTTTTAAAATATTTTCCCGGATAACAATCTGTACCTTTTCCCCAAGCTTCAAGTAATATATCTTCTCCCTTTATCAAAAGCTCAATTATATGTCCACCACCAAATGACTTATCATATTCAGATTCTTGAGTGGCTCCTATATATCCGTCTACAGCAGCAATTCCTCCGTAAACTCCAACACCTCCTAAGTTTATCTTTTCCATCCTCATGGGTGGTAAAGTATGCCCAAAGTTAATAAACGCACCGCTTGAACACATCGGAGCAAAAGTTCCTGTTGTAACGACGTCGACTTTCTTCGCAACCTCTTTTATGCCTTCTTCCTTAGCCATTTTAACAACTTCTTCAGCTGTTAAAACCACAATTTCACCTTTTGCTATTTTATTATTTATTTCTTCGATTGTTTTTGCCATAGTATTAATTTACCTCCTCGTATAATAAGTTCGGTAAAAATTAAAATTGGTCTTTGAAAATTGAATGCATATTTTTTAACACCTCTGGTAAAATAGTTTCAGGTTGCCCCTCCTTGAGACTTTGTTCTCTTAAATAAGATTGCCTAACTAGAGTACAGCTTTTTACTTGCCGGAAAATGTTTTGCCTCGTTTTCTTATGTACT
>NZ_LNGG01000014.1:0-1838 GCF_011057735.1 Fervidobacterium sp. 2310opik-2
AAAAGCTGTACTCTAGTTAGGCAATCTTATTTAAGAGAACAAAGTCTCAAGGAGGGGCAACCTGAAACTATTTTACCAGAGGTGTTAAAAAATATGCATTCAATTTTCAAAGACCAATTTTAATTTTTACCGAACTTATTATACGAGGAGGGGGTTAAGTTGAAAAGGTTTTTACTGTTACTCATTTTAACGGTTTTTGCCTTATTTGTATTCGCTGCGGAAATTCCAAACGTGAACTTCACTACGTACACTCTCAAGAATGGATTAAAAGTATTCATCTTTGAAGACCACAGTGTGCCTCTTGTAAAGGTTGAGATTTGGTACAAAGTTGGCTCAATTGATGAAGAAGAAGGAAAAACTGGTATAGCACATTTACTGGAACACACCATGTTCAATGGGACAAGCGCTTTACCAAAAGGTGGGATTGATGATTTAATAACTTCGGTAGGTGGCGAGAATAACGCAGCTACTTTTTATGATTATACTTTTTACTATGAATTAGTACCTTCCGCTAAGCTTGAACTTGCGCTTGCAATTGAAGCTGATAGAATGAGAAACTTAAAGATCGACCCAGACGATTTTTATAGAGAAAAAGAAGTTGTAAAGCAAGAAAGAAGGATGAGAACAGAAAACAATTATATTCAATCAGGGTGGGAAGAGTTGCAGGCAACTGCTTTTAAAGGAACACCATTAGGTCATTTTGTTATAGGATTTATGAAAGATCTTGAAGCGATTACACACGTCGATGTAAGAAACTTTTATGAGATGTTCTATGCACCAAATAATGCGATACTTTCAATTAGTGGAGATGTAAACCCAGAAGAAGCAATTAAACTTGTTGAAAAGTACTTTGGTGAATACTCTCCAGAACAAGTAAAAAGACCTGTATACGCAGAACCAAAAATCGAGGGTGAAACTATACTTAAATTACCAAGATTGACAAGACTTTCTCTATTAATGGAACTTTACTCTATTCCAAAAGCAGACCATGAAGATATCCCGGCAATAGAAGCTCTTTTAGACATTTGGCTAAACAGTGAAAATTCCAGAGTAAATAAAGAGCTTTACTTTAATAAACAACTCATACTTGGCACCGGTGGTTTCATTTATGATTTAAGAATTCCTGGAATGGCAGTAATATACGCATTCGGTTACAGTGAAGAAGATTTAGATGCAATAAAAGATGGTATAGATAAAGAACTTGAAAAAATCATCAATGAAGGAATTAGTGAAGAAGAATTGCAAAAGGTTAAAAAGCAAATGATTAAATCAATTATATTCGCTCAAAAAGATTTAAAGGAATTTTCGTCTGAAATTGTCCTTGGCGAATTAAGATTCGGTAATCCTGAATTATACAAACAAAAACTTGAAAAACTAAATAAATTAACTAGCGAAGATATTCAAAGAGTAGCAGAAAAATACTTCTATAGCAAAAATAGATATGTTGGATACATAGTACCTAAAAAAGATGCTGTTAACTAGTAGTGATGATGGAAGCTAAAGCTGTAATCATCTCATTTTCGTTCTCATATAACTTGCATAGGTTCCTTACTACACAAAAACCATTTACATAGTACCGTATGTTGCTAAATTTCTTGAAGCTCCTTTTCGCCCTAACAAACATCTTAAATAACGAAAATTTCGATTCACATTCGTTGTTTTTACCTAGTCTTACTTCTCTGTGCTCAACATTATCAAAATTTAGTTTTACTGCTATCTCGTACGCTTTTAGTCCATCGGTTATTAACTCTATTTGTGTGTTTTGTTTTCTTTGACTAAAGTATTTATCTAACAATATCTTAACTTGTGACATATCACGATATCTTGATACATGCCAA
>NZ_LNGG01000015.1:0-14594 GCF_011057735.1 Fervidobacterium sp. 2310opik-2
ATGAAAGTTGAAAGGCACAGGCTGAGGAAGAGAAAGTGGAACAGAAGTTTTGAAGTTGCACTTTCTGCATCTGAAACGAACGAAATAACGGCGGATTTTGTAAATTTCCATGACATGATTACAATGAACACAACGAGGGTAAGGGAAAGAGAAAAGTTTGTGTTTTTTGGTGAAAGAAAGTTTAAAGTAATGTTTGCAGTCTTTGCAAAAGAAGATTTGGTTTTTGAACTTATCATGACCATTTTTGATGAAGTTAGAAGAGCCACAATGAGGGCATTTGAGTTGGACATTAGTCATATCGGGATACCTCCTTATTGAGAGTATATTGGGGGTGTCCCCTCTTTAAGAAGATAATATGATTTTTGAAATTTATCAATACCTTTGGTTAACAACATCAAGGTTTGATTAGGAGGGGTTGACTTGACTGGAGAAAAAATAACATTAAGACAGCTAGAAGCACATCTTTTTAAAGCTGCTGATAAACTCAGAGGTAAAATGGATGCTTCTGAATATAAAGAATATATCTTTGGTATGTTATTTTTAAAATACGCTTCGGATGTTTTTGAAGAAAAAAGACGGGAGTTAAAAAATGAATTCAGAGATATGGGGTATTCTGAAGAACAAATAAATGAACTATTAGAAGATCCAAACTCTTACGGCGATACATTTTTTGTTCCTGAAAGGGCAAGATGGGAGAATATTTTGAAATTGAAGGAAGATGTTGGTAATCAGCTTAATAAAGCTTTAAGTGCTTTAGAGGAAGCTAATACAGGGCTCGAAGGGGTTTTAAAACACATAGATTTTAACGCGGTGAAAGGAAAAACACGCCTCAAAGATCAGCAACTTATTGATCTTATTAATCATTTCAATAACTATAAACTAATACCTTCAAATTTTGAATTCCCGGATTTACTTGGCGCTGCTTATGAATATTTGCTAAAAGAATTTGCTGATTCAGCTGGAAAAAAAGGCGGAGAGTTTTACACACCATCTCACGTAAAAAAATTGATGGTAAGGTTGGTCAAACCCCGTGAAGGTATGTCGATTTATGACCCAACTGTAGGTTCTGGTGGTTTTTTGATTGAAGCGTTCCACTATGTTGAAGAACAAGGACAAAACTCAGCAAATTTAGCACTATATGGGCAAGAACTTAATGGATTGACATGGTCTATTTGTAAAATGAATATGATTCTACACGGCATTAATGATGCGCAGATAGAAAATGAAGATGTATTGACAAATCCCATGTTTTTGGAAAATGGATATATAAAAAAGTTTGACAGAATATTAGCCAACCCACCTTTCTCAGAAAACTATTCACGCGCAAATATGCAATTTACAGAAAGATTTAAATATGGTTTTACTCCTGAGAATGGAAAAAAAGCTGACCTTATGTTCTTGCAACATATGATTGCCAGTTTGAAAGATAACGGAGTAATGGCAACAGTTATGCCTCATGGTGTTTTGTTTAGGAGCGGACAGGAAAAAGTTATAAGGGAAGGAATAGTAAGAGATGACTTGATTGAGGCAATAATAGGGCTTCCACCTAAACTTTTCTACAACACTGGAATACCAGCTTGTATTATTGTTATTAATAAAAACAAACCAGAAAATTTGAAAAATAAGATCTTGTTCATTAACGCCGACAGAGAGTACGGAGAAGGTAGAAATCAGAATTTCTTGAGACCAGAAGATATAGAGAAGATAGTTACAGTGTTTGAAGAAAAGAAGGAAATACCCAAATATTCCAAATTAGTTGATATAAAGGAGATAGAGGAAAACGACTTTAATCTAAATATTAGACGCTATGTTGACAATTCTCCAGATCCTGAAATTGAAGATGTTCACGCACACCTTTTTGGTGGTATTACAAAACAAGAGGTAATGCTTTACGAAAATCAATTGAAAAAATTTAGCTTAAACTATGATATTTTGCTAACAGAGAAAAGCGAAAATTATTTGGAGTTTAAAAAGGACGTTACTGATAAAAACCAAATTAGAGAAGTAATTAATAATTCCACCGAAGTAAAGGGTGTAATAGAAAAACACAAAGAAAAGCTTTTGGAATGGTGGCAGATTGTAAAACCTGAAATTGAGCAATTTTTTGGTAGAAATAATCTTTGGAAATTTAGAAATGAAGCTTTGAAAAAATTGAAAGAATATCTCTTACCAATCGGAACGTTTGATGAATTCAAAATAGCAGGCATATTTGCAAATTGGTGGGAAGAGCTTGTCTATGATTTCAAAAGTATAGTTTCTGCGGGTTGGAACAAGGATTTAGTTGAAAGGGAGCGAATTAAAGAAAAATATTTTAAGGATTATATTAAAAAAATAGAAAGTTTAGAAAGTAAGCTTGCAGAACTTGAAGTGGAATTTGAGGAATTTTTTGAAGAAATTGAAGATTGGGACGAAGAAGAAAAAGGAGACAAAACTTTGAAAAAGGTTAAAGATTTTCTGAAAAAGTTGATTAAAGATTTGAAATTAAAACTCAGCGAAGCCGCTATAAGAGAAGCACAAAAATGGGAAGAGTTGTTAGAAAAAATCACTCAAAAAGAAAAGGAAATCAAAAAAGTGGAAAAAGAACTAAACAACGAAAGAAATGAAGTGGAAAATAAAATAGATAAAAAGCTTGAGTCTATTACAGATGAAGAAGTAAAAGAGTTATTGCTTGAAGAGTTTTTTGAATTGATTAACAGTCAACTTGAGAAATATTTAAATGCGGAGAAAAAGGAACTGATAAAGATTTTTGAAAATCTTTGGGATAAATATAGTGTGTCTCTTGACCGTCTTCTAAATGAACGAGAACAGGAAGTCAGTAAGCTAAACAAATTTTTGGAGGAACTTGGATATTACGAGAAAGTTTAAACATCAAACATATTGATTATAAGTTAGTGATTATAGCGATTGTGTAATACTTATTGGGACAATTTTCGCCAAGTGAATCATACAATAAATGAATCATACAATATAGAAGAAGTGGAAAGCTTTTTTACAAGACAGCCAAGAATTAAATTTTAATTATATCGCAAAACATTTAAATATAGCTTTTGAAAGTTTCATATTGATTTCAGTCAATGCTACAGTATTTGATAAGTTTAAAATCGCTGGTGTATTTATCAACTAGTGGAATTGTTTAAAATACGATTTTAAAACAATTGTGCCATCAAGTTAGATTAATTTGCTTACTGATAATGAATCGATTGAAAAAATGGAGGTATGAAAATGAGCGAAAATGTGAAAGTACTTGAGGGATGGAAAAGGGTAAAGTTGGGAGAAGTTTTAAGTATTTCTAGGATACCTGATAATGAAAAGGATCCAAATAAGCGAATAACAGTTAGATTATGGAACAAAGGAGTTTTTGCAAGAGAAGTTAGAGAGGTAGAATTGAATAGAGAAAAAGAATCTACAATATATTATAAGAGAAAAGCGGGACAATTTATTTATGGAAAACAAAATTTAGTTCGTGGTGCTTTTGGTGTTATACCACCAGAGTTGGATGGTTATTGTTCTACTTCTGATGTGCCTTCATTTGATGTAAGTAAAAATTTGGATGTTTATTATTTAGATTATACACTACGCACTTTATATAAAGCTTTTTCTCTCTATGAAAAAGGTACTGGTTCAAAACGAGTTCATGAAAAAGATTTTTTAAGTTTTGAAATATTCCTACCTCCCATCTTTGAGCAGCAAAAAATTGCTGAGATACTTAAAACTGTTGACCGTGCAATTGAAAAAACGGGCAAAATTATAGAGAAATACAAACGGATAAAGCAAGGCTTGATGCAGGATTTACTCACAAAGGGTATTGATGAAAATGGAAAAATAAGAAATGAAAAAACACATAAATTTAAAGATTCACCAATTGGAAGAATCCCAGAAAAGTGGGAAGTAGTTAGGCTGATGGAGGTAGTAAGTTCGTATGCTGGCGGGACCCCCAATAGAGACATTGACGAGTTTTACAATGGTAATATAAAATGGCTCAAGTCAGGTGAGATTAGTAAAAAATATATCTCAGATACAGAGGAAAAAATTACTGAAAAAGGTTTGAAATTTTCAAATGCAAAATATATTGCTGTTAATGCTGTTGTTATTGCTTTATATGGTGCTACAGCTGGGCAAGTAGGTATTGTTAAAGACATTTTAACTGCCAACCAGGCTGTGTTAGCTTTGAATATACTCGATAAACTTAGGTTATTTCACGAATATCTTTACTACTTCCTGTCAAAGTTTATACCTATGATTTTGTCGCAGTTACAGGGATCTGGACAACCAAATTTAAGTAAAAATATAGTAGATAATACCTTTATTTCTCTCCCCCCTCTTCCAGAACAACAACGCATAGCTTCAGTTTTATCTCAAATAGATGAAGTCATAGAAAAAGAGGAAGCGTATAAGGAAAAGCTCGAAAGAATCAAAAAAGGGTTAATGGAAGATTTGCTAACAGGAAAGGTGAGAGTAGATGATTTGACAGAAAATCAAAAGGAGGAGTTTTAGAAAATGAGTCAAAAAATTAAAGCAAAGGTTTTTTATAGTTCTGTCAAAGATGAGGGTATTAAATTAATAGAAATTTCAAACGATAAAACTTGGATAGAACTAGAAGAATACACAAAAAAGTTGTTTTTTAATAAGAAAAGTATTTCAGGTGGATTTATTTCTAAATTAAGTTCAAAAGAAAAGAAACTTAATGATTTGTTAAATAATTTAACAATTGAAAATTCAGATAAGGAAAAAGTAAAAAGTATTTTTGACATACTAAAAAAATATTCTTATTCTCGTTCAAGAGAAAGTAAAAGATTCTGGTGTTTAATGATTTCTAAAGATTTTTTAATCATTTATCATTTTTCTCCTGATAAATCAGTTACTTTTGAGGGAGGTATAATAAAAGAATTTGTTAAGTATTTAGATAATTCTACAGTTAATCGTTCAATAATAATAACAAATAAAGAATATGTCAAAAAAATCTATAAAGATTCAAAAAGGAAAATATTTTTAGATAGTGAAGAAATTGAAATAAAAGATTTGTTACAAGATGGCAAAATATATTCTCTATATGACAGAAATAATAGTAAAGAATTTCAAGAGCTTTTTCCATCACTTTCAAATATAAGTTATGATCAGAAAGGAGATGTAAAAATAAGAATTAAAAGAACAGATAAAACAGATGTAGTTATAGAAACTTATGTTGATGATTTAAAGAATATAAATTCAACTATAGATTTAAATTTTGAATCTAATAAAGCCACTGTTACATTGCACGATGGAGAAATAACAGAGATAAAAATTGCTGGGAAGAAGTTTAAAGATGGGATTGTTGCACTAAATTATATAACATATTTAAGTCTGGAGTTAGACAAATTTTTTTATGATAATGAAGGAAAGCTTAAAAACAAAGGTAAAATAATAGAAGAAAAAATATCAATGAATATTCAAGGTGAAGATATAGATAAACCAAAAAAAGGGCTTGAAAAGAAAGAAGAAACAATTTTTATATGGTCAGGTAAAAGTGAGTATTCTAAATTAGTCAAAGAATGTGTTGATAGTATGCGTAATAATTCAAACATAGGGTTTGTTGAAATAGCAAAGTTTAGTGAAAATTACAAAAAAATAGAATTAGGAAATTTTTCTATATTTGCAGAATTTGATAAAATTGTTGAGTGCCAAAAATTTTTAAGTAATTGGAATCAATTGTTAGAAAAATTAAAAAGCATCAATAATAGAACTTACGAAGAAATTTTTAATCTTGTGGGGTTAGAGATTTTGTCAAAGTGTTTTATTTCAAAAGAACTTACTGAAAAAATTAAGGATATCATAAAAAAATATCTAGAAAATAAATTACAGCAAAATAAATATTCAAAATTAAATTTTAAAGAATACAATAATGATTTCTTTGTAATCGAACTAAAAAGTGGAGTTATATATGTAAATGGTCAAAGACTTGGATTTTTTGATAATAAACCAGAAAAATTTGCTAAGAAAATAATCGAAAATTTATCTAAAAAAAATAAGCAAAAAGCAGAATTAGTTATTTATATAGTAGGTGTTGATGAAACGACAAAAGAATTTACTTTAATCGAATTATCCAATATTAGAAGTGAATTCATAGACGATGTTAAAAAAAGAATTGAAGAAAAAATAGATAATTTTAATGTAAAATATATTGATGCTATTCCGGTAGAAAATGGGAAAGGTATTTTAATATTGGTTTTGGAAAAGAAATAAATTTATAGTGAAAAATAATTAAAAGAGCTTTAGTGTATAAAAAGAGTATTAATGGAAGATTTGTTAACAGGAAAGGTTAGGGTAAACCATCTTATTGAGGAGGAAGGCAAAGATGGTGACTAAATTGGATGAAGAGCATTATGTTGAAAATCAATTCCTCTTTCAGCTTCAAAGGCTTGGATGGAAGATTTATAGGCAAAACAAAGATAACCCTGAAGATATAAAAGAAATATCCTTCAATTCTTCATTAGAAGCAAAATATGGAGAAAGTGAAAAATTTAGAGGAAGCTTTAAAGAAGTAATCCTTGAGGGTGTTCTAAAAAAGTCTTTAAAGCGAATAAATCCTTGGATAAAGGATGACCAAGTAAGTGAAGTTGTTCGAAGAATTACAGTACCACAGTCGAACTCTCTTTTGGAAGCAAATAAAGAAATCCATGATTTACTCTTGGAAAATACTTCGGTTTCTGAGAATAGAAACACAGGGGAAAAAAGTCCTACTGTAAAGTTTATTGATTTTAAAAATCCAGACAATAATTCATTTATTGTTATATCACAGTTTAAGGTGAATATAACAGGGACTGAAAAGCATATTATTCCTGACATTGTTCTTTTTGTGAATGGTTTACCTCTTGTGGTAGTCGAATGTAAATCTCCAGCAATTACCGACCCGATTTCTGAGGCGATTATCCAACTTATGCGTTATAGTAACAGACGAGGCGTAATTGAGGGAAATGAAAAGCTTTTCTGGTATAACCACTTTATGGTTGCCACTTCGAACCAAGTTGCAAAGTATGGTACGATAACATCAGAATACGAACACTTTGTTGAGTGGAAAGATCCTTATCCTTATTCGTTATCAGATGTAAATCCACATGGAAATGTGACAAGTCAGCAAGTTTTGATTCATGGTATGCTTTCAAAAGAAAACCTTCTTGATTTGCTCCACACATTCACCATCTTTAAGGAAGATCCAAAGAGTAAAATGGTAAAGGTTGTTGCGAGATATCAGCAATTTAGAGCGGTAAAGAAGATGGTAAAAAGGTTAAAAGAAGGTAAAACACCGGACGAAAGAGGGGGCATAGTTTGGCATACCCAAGGTTCAGGTAAGTCTTTGACAATGATGTTTATGGTTCGCGAGTTATATCATAATCCTGAGTTTGGGAATTACAAAGTTGTTTTTGTTACAGATAGAAGAGATCTTGAAAAGCAGTTGAATGAAACATCAAAAAGTGTGGGTTTTACTGTTAGGTTAGCTAGAAGCATTAATGAACTCAAAGAGCTTTTAAAAACTAACACACCAGAACTTGTTATGGCTATTGTTCATAAATTTCAAGAGAGGGAATTAGAAGGAGAATTTCCTGTATTAAATACATCATCTAATATTCTAATAATGATAGATGAGGCACACAGAACTCAATACAAGTTGCTAGGCGCAAATTTAAGAAAAGCTCTTCCAAATGCAACAAAAATAGCGTTTACAGGTACACCTATAGAAAAGACTGAGATAACATTTGGCGATTATATAGACAAGTACAGCATAAAACAGGCAGTTGAAGATGGTGTAACCGTTGATATTGTATATGAAGGAAGAGTTCATAGTGCGGAGATTTCAGATGAAGAAGCGGCAAATGCAAAATTTGAGGATGTTTTTAGCGACGCTGATAAAGATACTAAGAGAATGATAATGGGAAAATTCGTATGGAAAGCATATCTCGAAGCGGAAGAGGTAATTCGTGACAAGGCTAGAGATATGATAGAACATTACATAGCTCATATATTCCCAAATAAATTTAAAGCCCAGGTTGTTACGGCATCGCGTCTTGCAGCGATAAGGTATAAAAGAGCGCTTGAAGAATCTCTCAAGGAGAAAATTTTTGAATTGGAAAAAGAAAATAACTCAAAAATAGATTTAGAAACGTTGAAAAAATTGGAAGTTGGAGTGGTTATTTCAGGTGCTCAAAATGATCCACCTGAGTATCGTAATTACACAGACCCCAATGAGCACGAGAGAATAATAAAAAGTTTTAGGCTTCCATTTGACAAGGTAAATGAAAATGGTATCAGTGGAAATGTTGGTATTTTGGTTGTTCAAAACATGCTGATAACTGGTTTTGATGCACCTATAGAGCAAGTTATGTATCTTGATAATGTGATTAAAGGACATAACTTGCTACAAGCTATTGCAAGAGTGAATAGAGTTTATAAAAATAAGTCATGTGGTTTTGTTGTAGACTATGTAGGAGTTCTAAAACATTTAAAAGAGGCTCTGGCTATTTACGCTGATGAGGATATCGAAGAAATTTCACAGGTTGTAAAGGACAAAGCAAAAAGCATCGATGAGTTAAAGTATGTTCATAATCTTATTGAAGAATTTTTTAAAAAACATGGCATTAGAAATTGGCGTGAGGATATAGATGAGTGTATTGATATTCTTGTTGATAAAAATATTAGAAACGAGTTTATAGCTCTTGTTAGGCGGTTTAATCATTGTATGGACGAGGTTCTTCCTGACTTCGCAGCATTAAAATACCTTACTGACTTGAAAATTCTTGCTTTCATAAAAGAGTCAGCACGAAATGTATATAGAGATGATAAGTTAAGCATAAAAGATGCAAGTAATAAGATAAGAGAAATTGTTGAAGAGTATCTGATTTCAAAAGGGATAGATCCCAAAATACCACCTACTCCTCTTTTAGAAGACAAGTTTTTAGAAAAGCTTCATAGAAAAACAAGTAAAGTAAAAACTCAAGAACTTAAGAATGCAATCATTGAACATATTGAAGAATATTGGGAAGAAGACCCAGAATTTTATGAAAGATTTTCTGATAGATTGAAGAAGATACTTGAGGAGTATAAGGAAAATTGGGATGCTCTATATGAAGAACTTAAGAAATTAAGAGAAGAAGTTAAAAAAGGTAGAGAAGTTGAACAAACGTTTGGATTTGAACCTAAGAAGGAAATGCCATTTTTTGGTTTGATTAAAAGTGAAATATTTGGTAAAAAAACTGTTAACGAATTAACTGATAGTGAAATAGATTTTCTTGTTAATACAACCAGAGATGTTATAGAGATAATCAAAAGAGAAGTTCAAAAAGTTGACTTTTGGGAAAATCCAACGAAACAAAATAATCTTAAATCATATCTAACCAGGCATTTGATTAAACTATCATCTCCAGCTTTTAAAAGAAAACATGAAACTGTAAGTGAAGAACATGAACCATATATGGCTGATATCAAGAATATTGTACACAAAAAAAGAAATGAAATTGCTCAGAAACTAATAGAACTTGCTTATTATCACTTTAGGAAGTGATAGTAATGGAAGAGATAAAAATTGAAAAAATAATACGTTCAAAAAGAAAAACGGTAGCTTTGCAAATAACAGACAATGGAACATTAATTATTAGAGTTCCATTTAATTTGAGCGAGGAAAGTATTTGGAAAATTATAAATAAGCATAAAAATTGGATTTATAAAAATAAGCAGGAAATAGATGCAAGAGATCCTAAAATCTTGCCAAAAGAATTTGTAAGTGGAGAGGGATTTTTGTATCTCGGTAAGTATTATAAATTGCATGTAGTGGAAAAACAAGATGTCCCACTTAAATTTGAAAATGGTTTTTATCTTTCAAAAGATGTTTTGAATGACGCAAAAAATGTATTCATAGATTGGTACAAAAAGGCTGCATATGAAAAGATTACAGAACGGGTAAACTGGTGGGCTCAAAAAAGAGGATTTAAGTATAACAAAATAAACATAACAAATGCCCAAAAGAGATGGGCATCCTGCTCTTATAAAGGAAATTTGAATTTTTCTTGGCGACTTATTATGGCACCACTTTCTGTTATAGACTACGTTATTGTGCACGAAATTGTTCATCTTGAGGAGAAAAATCATAGCAAAGCCTTTTGGGTAAAAGTAAAAGCACTCATGCCTGACTATAAAAAATATGAAGATTGGTTGAAAAAGAATGGGTATTTATTAAAGCTCTAAAAATTTAAAGTTCTATATTTTTAAACAAATCAAGATTTTTTCAAGGTGCTTTTGAATATTATTAAAAAACGTGGGTAGAAAAATTAGTAAATTAAAAGAAATTTTGTATTATAAGATGGTCTGGGATAAATCATAAGTAATTGAGCATTTTCAAAACAGAAATTTTATTTTTCCACCTCTCTGAACAAAGGAAGGTTTTCGTAAGATATTTGGGATTGTTCAGGAGAGTCTTTTAGATAGTATCTATTACCAGCACTATCTTTTTCTGTCTCAATATTTGGAATACTTTTTATCAGGTGTGTAAGTTTTTGGGAAGAGATTTCTATTCCTTTCTTTTTTAGCTCTTCTCTTATTTGGGAAGCTTTCAATTTTCTATCTCTTAGTATGTCTATTATATGTTCTTCAATGCTTTTTTCTTTTTCTAGTATTTCGCCAATTATGTTTACAGCCTTTAATCCTTTGTTTATCAATTCTAGGTTTGCGGTATCTTCTGTGTCTTCTGGCTGTCTAACAAAAATGTTTTCTGTTTTATTTTTTATAGCTACTGTGCTGTTCCAAATTTCGTCTTCGTGTTTTACGTCTGCGATGTATATTTCATCTCCGAAGGCGAATTTGATTTTTTCAGTTTCTATTGTTTTATTATTATCCCATTTGGAATTTGGTGTGTATATGCTTAATATTAGTATGTTTCCATCTGTGTAGTATTCGTAGTATTCGTTCGGAATTTGGAATAAGAGTATTCCTTGGGATAGGAGTATGATAGCTCTGCCACCATTGTTTATTGTGCTTTCTATAATTGCTTTATCAATAGTTTTTTCATATCCACTCACTACTACTTGACCGTTTTTTGCGGCCTTTTTTGTTATATTTTTGGCGAATTCGATGGATATTTCATTTGCGTTTTTACTTCCAACGATGGATATGTGTTTTTCATTTAGTAAATCCGTGTTGCCCTTACAAAATAGCATGGGAGGAAGTTCATCTATACTTAGATTTTCTTTTAGCTTTTTGGGATACTCTTCATCTAATACGGTGATTAAATAAATTCCTTTAGAAGTTATGTCTTCCAAGAGAAAGCTTGAATTTCCAAGATTGTCCTTTGCTTTTAATACTTCTTGTATATCTTCCTTTGAGAATGAAAATAATTCCTGAATTTTACTTTCATCAAATTTTAGTACTTTGCTTATACTTATATTGTTTTCAAAAGCAAAGTTTATGATTTTATTTATTTTTTCTTTTGTTAGATTAGTTCGGATTAAAGATAATACACAGGTAGCTTCGTTATTCATATTTTAGTCCCCTTTGATTCGAATTTTTTAGTTTTTTAAGATAAATATTAATAATCATATCTACGATCTGTGAATAATAGAGTAGAACTTTTTTAACAGTTGTCTTTCTTGCTGTGATATATTCACGCTTATAAATCTATTGGTATCATTATCACAGGCGCCGCATTTTCTTGTAGTATGGTTACCTAAATAGTTGCAGAGATAATTCATTCTACATTTTCTGCTATAAACAAAATCTTTAAAATCGTACAATTTTTTTAATTTATATCTCTTTATCTCCTCGATTTTGGCATAGTTGATTTCTTTAAAGTTTGGATTGTATTCGTAGTATGTTTTTCCATCTAAATTGTTTTTAAATATAGCTCTTTGGTCTTGCAAATCTACTAATATGTTATTAACTTCCCTTTTGCGCAATTTGGTTTCATTCACTAATTCATCGAAAGTGGCTCTCTTTCTTTTCAAAGAAATTAAAACTAATTCATATTTATATCTTTCTGGTTTGCTTTGATCAATAAAGTATTCTTGTATTTCTATATCTTTTTCATCGTACAACAATATTATATCAGATGGTTTATTATCTCTACCTGCCCTTCCTATTTCTTGGTAATAGTGTATCAAGGATCCAGGAAATTCTGTATGAATGATGAATCTTATGTCTTTTTTGTCTATTCCCATTCCTAAAGCGTTTGTCGCGACTACACATTTATATTTGTTTTCGAAAAATTCTTTCTCTATGGTTTTTCTATCTTTACTTTTAATTTCTGAATGGTAATATATAGCGTTAATGTTGTTGAATCTTAACCATCTAGAGTATTTTTCCGCTCTTCCTCTTGAAGCGGTGTAAACAATTCCACTACCGTTGTTATTTTCTTTAAGGTATCGCAGTAAAAAAGCTAGTTTTTCTTCTTCACCATTTACTTCTATAACTCTAATTCTTAAATTTTCTCTAAATAGATCATTTCTCACTATTTCTATATCTTCTCCAATATACGATTGCATCTGTTCTTTAATATCTTCTGCGATGAAATCGTCGGCTGTTGCTGTTACAGCTAATACAGGTATGCTTTTTGGCACAGCTCTTATTATTTCTCTAATTTTTCTATAATCTGGTCTGAAGTCATGACCCCATACAGATATGCAATGTGCTTCGTCAACTACGACGAATGATATTTTCAAGTTGGGTAAGTATTTTTTCCATGTTTCATTGTCAATTCTTTCTGGGGCTATGTACAGTATTTTGTATTTTCCATTGACAGCGTCTTCTAATATTTTCTTATTTATTTTCCTATTTTCTTCATTATCATCTGAATGATTGCTGTTTATACTTGCTGCGGGTATACCTTTTTTCCTTAAGAACTTTACTTGATCTCTCATGAGCGCTATTAGTGGAGAGAACACTAATGTGATACCATCAAATACTGTTGCAGGGAATTGATAACATAAAGATTTTCCGAAGCCTGTTCTTGCTATTAGTAATATCTTTTCATCATTTAGTATCCTTTGAATTATCTCCCATTGATTTTCCTTAAAATTATTAAATCCAAATTTGTTTCTTAGATGTTCCAAGGCTTCTTTCTTATCCATAGTCACCATCCTTTGCTTAATAGTTATTGTAGCTTCCAAATGTTAATTCAGATGATTCATATACTTCAGAGGTATTATTAAATCTTTTATTCCGAGTAGATTTTTTAAAAATTACTAAATCTAAAATTTTCCAAATAATGAGGTTTATTATAACCTCAACTGCTTCTTTTGCATTTTTTGATCTTTCAAGAGCCAATCTTACATAATCCATTCCTATCAAAGATTCTTCTTTTGAGATTAACTTGGTAAATACCGCTTCATTACCTATTACAACTCCGTATTCGTTAACCCCCATTTCTGCTCCCCAAATCCAAGATGGTTTAAATAACATACATGAGTATGTTTCAGGCACTTGTTCTATTTCTATATAAGTGCATTTTACCTTTTTCTCCGTATGTTTTTTTCTTTTAACAAATATTCCCACATGAGGTTCGTCAGGTTCCCTATCGCTATTTTTAGCGAAAATTACAGAATTATCAGCTGTTGCGCTGCGTAATGCAACCATTGTATCGCACATAAAAATACCTCCATTGTTTTGATATATTGATTTAATTATATTATACGACAATTGTAGTAATATATTGCAAATTTTCTGGAATATTTTCAATAGAAAAAACTGCACCTTGCTGTTTTGGTTTGTTAATTTGACTTGTTAAACACAAATATATTTTAAAATTTGGGGTTGAAAGTTTATTTGGCTTAAAAAGTTCATTTAAATATTGCTCAAATACTATTTAATATTTATTTTATTTGATTCCATATTGAGTTTGTGATATAATCACCTGGGAAAATAAAATTTTGAAAGGAGTGAGTCTATGGCGAATATTTTTAACAAGTTAGTGCCTTACCGTTCTCCTCTTGAGTTGTTTATCGAACACACAATTTTGTGTGTGGAAGCTGCGGGTGTTATGAAAGAAGCCATAAAGGTTTATTTGAACGGTGGTAATATAGAAGGATTTTCGAAAAAGATTGATGAGTTTGAAGATAAAGCTGATGGAATTAAGATTAAAGTTAGAGAGATATACTCGAAGCTTAAATGGACTTATTTTAATAAGTCTGATTTTCTCGATATTCTTCATAATACCGACTCAATAATTGATATAACTGATGATGTACTTAAAATGCTTACTATGAATAAGGTTGAAAATATACCTGAAGATGTGGCAAAAGATATTTTGCAATTATCGGATCTCGTTTCCGAAAGTGTTATTCACATGAGTGAAGTTGCTAAAGAACTAAGATTAATCGTTGAATCAGCGTTTGCTCCTAAGGAGGTAAAGGAAGGAGACGAAAGGGTGAGTGTCGTAGAAAAAGAGGAGCATTCGAGTGATATACTTGGTTTGGAGATTGGTAAGAAGTTGTTCTCTAAAAAGTACGAGATGAATGCTGTTGATATAATGTTCCTCAACAGTATTATTATATTGCTTATGAGGATTGAAGATAGAGCGAAGAATGTTGTTGAGAGAATTAGAATGATTACACACCACTAAAGATTTCCGGTAATAAGTC
>NZ_LNGG01000016.1:0-12654 GCF_011057735.1 Fervidobacterium sp. 2310opik-2
CGGCAAGTAAAAAGCTGTACTCTAGTTAGGCAATCTTATTTAAGAGAACAAAGTCTCAAGGAGGGGCAACCTGAAACTATTTTACCAGAGGTGTTAAAAAATATGCATTCAATTTTCAAAGACCAATTTTAATTTTTACCGAACTTATTATACGAGGGGGGGAGTTGTGGTGATCACGGTTGACAGAGAAAAGTGTGTGAACTGCTACAAATGCATTCGAGTGTGTCCGGTAGAATTTGCAAATGTGGTAAACGGTGATTACGTCGAAGTAGACAACGACTTGTGTATCAAGTGTGGAAGATGTGTGAAAGCATGTGAACATGAGGCAAGAGGTTTTAAAGACGATATAGACCAGTTAAAAAAGATGTTAGCATCCGGAATAAGACCTATTGCAGTCGTTGCACCTTCTGCAAGGGCAAATTTCAAGATAGGAAAACTTATCAACATGTTAAGAGAAATAGGATTTAAGGAAGTCTATGATGTCTCTTTTGGTGCAGACATAACCACATGGGCTTATATAAGGTACATTGAACAATATGGAAAAAAGAGTGTAATTGCGCAACCGTGTCCCGCTGTGGTCAGTTATATTGAAAGACATAAACCTGAACTTATTGAATATCTATGTCCTGCACAAAGCCCTATGATGTGCACAAGCATTTTCCTGAGGAAATATCTAAAAAAGACAGAGCCGATAGTTTTCATTTCTCCATGTATTGCAAAGAAAGATGAGATAGCAAGATTTCCGGACGTTGTCCAGCTAAACGTTACGTTTGTTTCACTGATGAAAGAATATAAGCATATATATGACAGAGTTCCCGATGATGGAAAATTTGACTATCTTGAGGGATACTTGGGGAAACTCTACAGCCGTCCAGGAGGTTTGAAAGAAAACGTCTATGCATACTTCCCAGGTGCGAGAGTTAAACAAATCGAAGGAGATATCATATTTGATTACTTAGAGCATGACTATTCAAAGACCCCAGATGATAAGAAGCCTTTAATTGTAGACATTCTTAACTGTCATGAGGGCTGTAATAAAGGCACTGCCACCAAAAATGATACACCTATTGATGTTATAGACTACGAGTTTGATATTATGAAGAAAGAAACCTTTGATAAGTCAGAAAGCAAAAAACTCTTCAAATTCTTCGACAAAACTCTTAGATTGGAAGACTTTATAACTACATATCAAAACAAGAAGAAAGACATTCGAAAACCCTCTGCTAAAGAACTGGAACCAGTCTATAACGATATGCTTAAGACAACACCAGAGAAAAGAAAATTGAACTGCTCAGCATGTGGTTTTGATTCATGTGAAGATATGGCTATTGCTATTTATCATGCACTCAATAAGAAGGAAAATTGTGTTAACTATTTGAAAGATAAGAATCTTTTGGAAATGGAAGAACTACAGCAGATGAACCAAAACATGCTCCAACTATTTGAAAGTGTCAACTCCACTCAAGACAAGCTTAAGAAGATACTTGACGAGGTATCAGCTGCAACCAAAACAGTGAATAAGAGTATGCATGAGGTATCAATGGCTTACAATGAAAATGCTAAAGAAATCGAGAGAATATCTAACTCAGTTACATCGCTGCTTGACCAAATAAAATTCCTTGACGATTTGAGTAAGAACTTATCTAAGAAGATCTCTGTTGTTGATAGAACAAATAGTATTCTACAAGACATTGGAACAAGTATATCAATGTATGCTTTAAATGCTTCAATAGAGGCATCGAAAATAGCCGATTCGAAAGGTTTCTCTGTCATAGCTTCTGAAATAGGTAAACTCGCCAGCAAAATGAAAAATGAGACTACAAGCTTGAGGAAAGAATTTGACGTCATGATTCAAGAAATGAACGAAATTCCTAAACTATCAGAGACAATACTTAAAACACTTGAGCAAATAAATAACTCGTTAGTAAATGAAAGCTCGATAATTGAGGAGCTAACAGCGAAAGGCGAAGAAATAACAGCAGAAATAGCACGACTTGCTGAACTAATTCACGAAGAAGAAATTCAATAGTAGTTTTAAAAAATTCCACGGGGGCTTGTCCCCCTTATTTTTTCATCTATTCGTATTCGCTTCTCTCAACCGCCCACTTTTCTTTATCCTTTATTTACATGCTGTTGGTTCATGTTTGCTTGCCGACTGATACCATCTGTCGTATATTACCCCTTCTTCTCTCAATACCATTACTCTAAAGCACATTCCCTCAAATTCTACTTTCTTTTAGAGCTTTGAACATCCTAAAGTACAAGCTTTTGCTACCATGCCTTCGCTTTTTTTTTTTTGGAATTTTTTAAATTGTTGCAATTTGCAAAAGAATTTGTGGTATAATATTACTGTGCTCAACTCTTCTCAGTAATGTTGCGTGCTAAACGTATTTTTCATTTCACGTATGCGTTTCTTTACTACTTTCTCTATTTCTCACTAAGTGTATAAAACGCAATAGAAGAAGTTCGAGAAACAAGCCGAAAAATGTGAATAAAAAATTTGCTGCTTTGAGAACTATTAGATAGATATATTCACGAATTAAAAGTTGCAGACAATTATGTAAAATCTTGAACGGACTTCAAGTCTTGGTAAGTTGACCTTTTTGTTAGGAATGTGGTAAAACTTAGATAATCTCCGTGAAACATAAGATGTTGGTTAGTGTTTGCATATATAATTAAGAGGGAGGGCTATCGTCAAATCTAAGTTTTCAGAAAAGTCAAAATAATCCGAAGTTCTTTTTATTTACTTGCCCGACTTTGTTGGTAACAGCGTAGATGAGCTTCTTCAAAGTGCAAAAAGATTTTCAAAGATTCCAATATTTTTAGTTGTTTGTATCTTTCATCTAAAAGGAGGGAAACGTATGAGTGAACAAGATAAGAAAAAGAAGAAAGATGAAGTATTTAAAAACTTTGAATCGTTACAACCGGTTATTAATGTTCTAAACGAAGCTGCGGCTGCCCTTAATGATGAGACCCGAACCATTAAAGATAGTCCTATTTCTGAGGTGTTAGCAGGAGCTCTTGGTGCTGGTATTGGTGGAGCGGGTTCATTTCTTGCTTTATATAGTTTGGGGACGGTAGGCTTGTCCGCTGCAGGAATTACGTCAGGACTTGCAGCAGCTGGCAGCATAATCGGCGGAGGAATGGTTGCTGGGATCTTCGTGCTTGCGGCCCCAGTGGCAGGGTTAGCAGCTCTGGGGGTTGGTATTGCGTCTCACATAAAACATAAGAAGCTTTCTGCGTTGAAAGCGGAATTATATAAAGAAGCACTTAGAAAACATCAGGCCATTATTCAAGCCTTGAAGAATGAAGCGAACATAAGGAAAGAGCGCGAGGAGTATTTGAAGTCACTTAATATCTTGTTGAGAAAGATTATAGAAGATTTGAGAAACGATTTGGGAGATGATTTGGGAGTAACAGTATGAGCAAATTCAAGTATTCTGATGAAGAACAGAAGATAAATAGCGTCTTGAAATATCAGAGGCAAGAACTTATGAATATCCAATTTCCTGATATGTCGGAATTGGAAAAGCAAATATTAGAGAGTGAAAAACTTATAAAATCACTCGGATATTCGTTATCCGACCTTCCAAAGGTTGAAACACCAACTGAAAAGAAAGAACTTATTGTGCCTACTTGGGAAGAATTGTGTGCTGAGGCTGAAAAGGCTGTTGGATATAATACAGATTTGGAAACTCTTTTTACCGAAGAAGAGTTACGTAATAGTGAACAAGCTATAAAACTATTAAATGAGGAGTTCAATGCCTTACATCGTCTTGATAAAGTAGATATTGCTATAAGTGTTGCAGGAGGATTATTAGGAGCGGCAGTAGATATTCTACTAGTGGGTATACCACATAAGACACCTGAGGGAGTTAAAGCTGGATCTTTGGCAAACTATGTAAGAGAATGGTTCGAGAGAAGATTCCCAAAAGAAGAAATGGAAAAGCTTGCAAATTCGAGAATTAGCAAAGTTCCGTACGATGCTCAGGATAATAGAAATACAACAGTGTTCGTTAATGGACTCTCAGCATATTATCACAGACTGTTATCCTTAGGACACGATCCTTTGCTCGGATTCATATTCGGTGTATTTGATATTTTGACAGGCAGAATGACAACCATTGACAAAACTGGAAAATTTGTTTCCCAAGTAATTCAGGAATATTCGGATAGGAAAGAAGTCAATATATTTGCTGCCATTGCTAAGCAGGTAATGCACTTAAAGTCGGACATTACCACTTCTATGGGACTACCTGTTCCATTGATGGGGCTATTTAACTTATTTCAATTTGGCAGCATAGGTGAAGAAGAGCAGACAATAGCAGAAATTGTACAAGGAATGTATTACGAAGGCTACGATTTCATTCACTTCTGTTCCATGTCAATTCCAGCAATGATTACAGAAGTGGTGATAAGAGTTGGATATTCAATCAAAAGAATAAAGGAAGGTTATCCAAAAAAGGAATGCATTCCATTTTCATTGAACAGAGAGAAACATCCCAAGTTAGGCACGATGTTATTTATTGGACACTCACTAGCTGCTTTATCGAATGCTGGAAAAGTATACTTTTCGAAAAATCCTTTGGCAATAAATTACCCCGAATGGATTTTGTTTGCAAAGTATTTATACAAGCAGTTAAAGTGGGTTATATTAGAAAAGCCCGAATTAAGGCATGCTTATGTGAAGGGGGCTATTCTCGAAAAACTGGACGCAGTCTATAAGGAGATAGATGAAACCTTTAAGGAGTATTCAGAAAAATATATTATTGTGTTCAAGTAAAGTGTAGTGCTTAGTTTTTTACACTGGTTGCCAGATGATGTTTAGGGTTAAAGGTTACTAGCAATATGCTGACAAACCTGAAAAGAGTAAAAAACTCATAGTGCTTATAACACAACCAAATGTTACAACCTAGAATTTTAAACTAATAGAAGAATGGAAACCATGTTACAAAATAGACATTGGGATACTGGAGAGAATGTACTTTTGTTAGAAAAATTGTGAAAACAACGTGTACGGAAACACAATCTACAAGTTCACAGTGGAAAAATCATGGTAAAAAATCCCCCGAGAGTTGCGGGGGGTTTGAATTTTTAATGTCTGTTGACGTCTTTTTCGATGTATCCGATTTCTTCATCCGATAACTCATACAATCTGTAAACAAGCTGATTTATTTCACGTTCTAATTTTGTGGTATCGGCTTGGTGATTGTTTTTCTTAGTTTTAGTTATTTCATCGAAGAGTTCTTCTATATGAAGTTCGATAGTTTGTTTATTGCTACTTGTTAATACTGGTATTGGTAGATTTTCTAGAAAAGCCTTTTTGTATCTGTAGCCATCACTTCCTAATCCTCCACCGGCATACCATTTTTTAAAAAAGTAACTAGCAGGTATTGAGTTCAGTAAACCACAAAGAAACTTTGTATTCCAACCGGTCATCAAAAATCCTGTGGCTTCTATATAGAATTTCTCCGTATCCCAGCAAAAACTTGGTTCACGGACAATTTCAGAGTAAATCAATTTTTCTTTTTCAAATTCAATATAGTAACTAATTTGATCTTGTGTTTCGAACCACTTGTTAGATGTTTTCTTTCTCGCATTAAATCCAAGTTGCGGATATCTCTTACCTGATTGTTCCAGTTGACGAATGTCAAAATGGGAAACAAAGTAGTTTTTCAGAGCTGGGTAGTTGTCAATATCTAATTTTCTTGCTGGAAACGTTGCTATAATCCACAATCCTGCCCACTCGTAATAGTACCTTTTAATATCTCTTCCGCGAAGTACAGGTCTTATGAGCTCCTCCGTTCTTTGCCTTTCCTCTTCTGTTTTACAAGCTTTGAGAATTTCATTACGCTTCTCAGTACTGATAATGAAAGCTTCGTTTAATCCCGTCTTGATTCCGTAATAAATATTGATATCCCATTCTTTCAGTGGTCTGCCAACTTGTTCTATCTTTTCTTTTATTCTTTTCTCAATATCGGATGCAATGAACCATACATCCTTTGTAAGTTGAGCAAGCACAACACTTTGCGTTTCGAGTAGATTCATAAGATCGCCTTTCCTAATATTCTCCCCCGTTACAGTCACTGCTTTTAGTTTATTTTCATTAGGTCTCTTTTGAATCATTAATATACATGTATCTACGGTTGCGCTTTCAAATACACCTGGTCCCAAATCGATTAATACCTTTGGATTGTACTTTAAGAAGAACGCTCTTAACTTTTCACCGTAACCTGCTCTCATCCATTTGTTTGATGTGATAAAGGTCAGTATGCCATTTTCTTTAAGGATTTGCATTCCTTTCTCGTAAAACAGGCAGTATATATCGCCCATTCGGTCAAATGTTTCAAAGCCTTGGCTTTTATACAAATCCGCATATTTTTTCTTTTCCTCAATGGCTTTTTGAAGTTGAATGTATGGTGGATTGCCTATAACTAAATCAAACCCGTCTTTGACACCGAACATCCATTCCGGGTCAAACCAATCTGCAGAAGAGTTTTGGTCGAAAGGATCGAACGAAGCTATTTTTTCAGCGTCTTCTTCACTGAATTTCAAAGCCAGAAGTTCTTTCTTGATCTGTTCCCTAAGATCTCTATCTTTTTGCTGCAGTTGAATTTTTCTCGTTCTTGTTTTTGCAGTGAAGTATTTATGCCTTAAATTTCTCAGTTCTTCTTTGTACCGTTCTATGTTCCAAGCAAGTGTGATCTGCCCTTGCTTTTGTAAACCAATGAGTGTATTGGCTGCAACGAACTTTGTTTCTAAATTGGGTAGAGGCCTGATTCCGAGGTTTTCCTTGGTCGGGTCTATCATTTGGTCCAGTATCAATGATATGAAAAATCTTAGCTTTGAAATTTGAACAGCTATAGGTTGGATGTCTACACCGTAAATACAGTTCTCTATTAGGTAAAGTTTTCTGGAGTAGTTGGGATAATTTAAGGACTCATCAAATATCTCATTTAGTTCCTTTAATGCCTGTTTGATTTCTTCGTCGGTTTCGTGCGACTCAAATACATGATTTATATCTTCTCTGATTTTCCTTCTTTGTAATTCTTTCCAATGCTTGTTATCTGGGTCAAGTCTTTCCAAAATGTGCACGAGTTTGTGCAGTGCTCCCATCAAGAACGCACCAGAACCACAAGCAGTGTCTATTATCTTGGCATTATCAATAGCTTCCAGCAGTTTCGCTCTTTCCTCTTCGGAAAATGTTGGGATCTCTTCGCTGTAGGATAAAAGTAGTTTTATCTTCTCTTCGTCAACTTCTGGACATTTGTTTTTGAGGTACTCAACAAGAGTTGTGTCAACCATAAAATCGACAATTTCTCTTGGTGTATAATAACTTCCTGTTGCTCTTCTTGCAGTCTCGTGAGTCTCTGGGTTGTAGGAAGCAAGCAAATTCTCAAAAACTTTTCCTAAAAGTTCAGGGTCGAGTGCGATTTCTTCATCTACTGGTGAAGCTTCATCGGTTGTCCAGTTATAGTCTCTGAAGATAGTGAAAAGCCCCCTAACCTTTTCGTTTTTACCGAGGCCATATTGCGAAAGGTCAGCAATGATCTCATTTTTGTTGAAAAACAAATAGTCCGGTATTACCGCTCGCTTTTTTGGATTTCTTGAGAAACCGTCTATATAAATAACCCTTTTCTTTTCGTCGTAATAGTCTTCTTTATCAAGACAGTCAAACAAACCGCCGTTAAGGAATGGAACATTCTTGAAGAGCTTAAGTATATCCTCCTTTGAAATAAGAAACTTGTCCGCATAACGATACAAAGTTTTTACGCCATAGTGTGGATTATATGGTTCTCCACCGTCTGAAGCAAAAGCACGCTCCGATGGTTTTTGGTTTAGCGTTGCAAAAAATAAGTTTTGCAGAATTGCGTTGTAGTAGTTGCTGCTATTTTCATCTTTTAAGAAGTCTTTTACTATACCCTTGAGTTTGTTTTCATCAAATATATCTTCTGGAATAAGATTTCTTTCTCTCATAAACCAAGCAAAGATTACTCGTGTTAGGAGTCTTATTAGGTTGGTTGCATTCCGTACTTCTCTGTTTTTCTGCGGATCATCTGAATACTTATAGTCTTCTGGGAATCTAATTTTGTCGAGTGCATAGAAGTACCAAGCTTGCAACTCTTTGTAGAATTCCTTTGTCACTGGTTACACTGAGAATGCTTTTTTTTTGTCACTTAGCTTTCTCCAGTTATTTTTTTCCATTTGTAAAACAAATGTTTTGTAAGGCTTGTCTTTTGAAAGGAAGAATGTGAATCTTTTGTAGTGTGAGTATTTTTCTCTAACACCATAGTACTCCTTGTAAACAAGAGAGATTCTAAAGTTTCTGTTATCATCATAGAAGAAAAATATTCCAGCATCTGCAAATTCTCTGGACAATATTCTTTTTGCTATCTCGTACTGTCTTTTCTTGGATGTTCTCTCAGACAATATCTCGTTAAGTTGAACGCAGTAGAAATGTACAACTGCGTTATCTTCTAAGGTTAGAGTTCCTACTTTCGAAACGCTAGATTGCTCATCGTCAATATTAACCTCTTCGGGGTAAAAGTTAGGATTTCGTTCTTGAAAGTACTGAGTTAAAAGCTCTCGTACACTCTCACCAGAATATAGTAACCTGTTCACAAATTCCTCGGTCTTCATTTAGTTCCTCACCCCCACTACGGTAGTTGACCGATTTATACATTCTCAATAGATATCATTATCTCCACTCTATATTTAGCCAGATTCATTCTTTCAAGATAATCCTCGCCACCCAACTGATGAACAATTTGATCTAGTTTTTCTTTAGCTTTCACGAACTCTTCTTCTGATTTATTTGTATACCCGGTCGCAAATTCTTTAGCTAATTTCTTTATGTCCTTCTGCATTGTTTCAGGCAAACTACCAAAGAACTTAATGTGTGTTAACAGTGCTTTTATTTTATCTTGGTGACTGGCAAATTTGTCGATATTCAGCAGTGTTTTTAATGCGTTAAACACTTCCCTATCTGCTCTGCTCATTTCTAATTTTTGAGTTTCGTAAGATCTGAGTTTCTTCTTCAATTCTTCATATGCTTTCCAGAAGTCTTCGCTTAAATCGTTAGCAACATCATTCTCTGTAGCTTTTATATCCTCAAGTACATCTGTCAAATCTAAAGTGTCTTCTATTTGTCCAGTATTGTAATCATAACGTAGAATGAAAATGCTATTTCCTTTTTTAACAAACAGTACTTGGTTTCGACGAGTGCTACTATTTGCTTTTTTGGAAAGTTTCACCTTTGGTGGCATTTTTTGGATTCGGTCTTCAATGTCTGGATATTTGGATTTTAAGGTCTGAAATTCTTTTACCGCAATCGTGAAAGGACTTTCGTCACCATCTGAGATTCTTTCAATTTCATTGTAATTTGACAGTCGAGCGTAGAGCTTTGATGGACTTGGTTCTTCATCTTCTGAAAATATCTTTGCATCCTCACCAAGAGCGCAGTGGATAAGGAATAACTTTGTTTCGGCAATTTCTCTCTGTCTAATGAGTTCTTCACCTTTTTCTGTCGGGAAGAAGTTGATTATGTAAAGTTCGTCGTATATTTTCTGGCCTATTCTGTTTATTCGTCCAACCCTTTGAATTACTCTAACAGGGTTCCATGGGATATCATAATTAATCACAACCCCTGCTCTGGCTAAGTTAAATCCTTCGGAAAGTTTATCAGTTGCCACAAGAATGTCAAAATCATCTTTCTGTTCCTTATATGTTGCGTCGAAATTGGCATTTATTTTTTCTAGAAGTTCTTCAGTTAAGTCTTTATCTACGGCAAGTATTCTGAACTCTTTGTCGAGTTTGCTTTTTAGATATTTCACTGTATCTATGTATTCAGTGAATATAATTATCTTTCGTTTTGGTTCCTGTTCTTGTAATTCGCGTAGTGTTTTTGATAAAGCCTGGATTTTCGGATCTTCAGTTTGTAGTTTTAGTTTTGACATGTCATCAAGGATACTATCAAGTAACTTTTTATCGCTTTCAATATCTCTTATGAAATCTTCCTTTCTTTCGAAATCGCTGATATCATAGATTGACATTCTTCCTTTCCCTGAACCGTCCATATCTTCTGCCAATCTTTGTTGGACAATTTCGAATACCTCATCATCGGTTAGTTCATCAATAGCTTCTAAAATTTTTTTGTCGAATGTATAGTATCCGTAATTTGTTATGAAATTTAGCACCCTCTCACAAGTATCCCTGATGGCCATTACAGACCTTTCAAATGCTCCAAAGCTGCTTTCAAATCGCTTTACCAACAAGCGCCTAATCAATTCTTTGAGGTTCTTTTGGCTCAAATATTCAAAGTTAGATTCATCCAAAGTACAATTTGCTTCTTTGTAGAAGTATGGTGTGTATATGGCTCCCTTGAATCTACCGTACTCGCCGAAATACTCATTTACTATAGTGTCATAAAACTTCGATTGCTCTTTTGTGAGTTCGTAAAACTTGGCTATTGGGTCTTTGATTTCTGACATTGCACCAATTTCGTTTCTGTACCTTGGATTTTCTCTTAAGTCAATTCTGTTTCGCCTGATTATAACGGGTTCTATAAACTTCCGAATTTCCCTGGATAGCTGCCTAATTCTTTCTTCAACCTTTTTAAGTTCCTGTCCAGTAATTTTATCAACGTTTTCATTGAACTTCTCTTTGTAAATTCTGAGAGCGGTTTCTATCTTATTAGGGTCTTTTGAGTACTTTTTAATCTTGATAAGATCTGAGAATTCTTCCTGGAATTTTGAAATTTTGATCTCTATATTTGGTGATAGATCTATAGTGGAACTTTTCGGTCTCTGGAAAAGTTTGATAAGCGAGAAGATGTCCGAAGGTCTATTGTTAAATGGTGTTGCAGTAAGAAGAATTACCTTTCTTCCAAAGCAAATTGTATACAATTTCTCGTAACCTTTTGTTTTGGGATTTCTGAACTTATAAGCTTCATCAACTACAACAACACTAACTTCGAGGTTTTCTTTGACGTAATTGACAGCATCGTCTAGTTTTCCAATCGAAAAAAATTCCCAATCGTACACATTCTAAATTGCTTTAAGTATGCTTCCCACATTTGTATCAAACCAGGAGGAGCAATTATAATTCCTTTCTCTCGGAGAATTTTCGCTATACCCAGAGCTATAATTGTCTTACCAAGCCCAACCACGTCTGCCAATATAACTCCAGAATGGTTCTCAATCTTTGATATTGCACCCTTTATTGCGTCCATTTGATATGTAAAGACCTTATAACCATTTCTCTGCAGCAATCTTTCAAACTCATCGACGGAATGTTTTGGTATAAAAGAGTCAATGTAAGTCTTTAAAATGTATGCATATGCCTCCAAGGGTGAAATCTTCCTTCCCAAATGGGTTTCTTCGCTAAGTACCTTGATAAGTTTCTCAAACCATTCGCATTTCTCAGTAATTTCGATGGATTCTTGCCAAAGTCGTGAAAAGAATTCTTTTGTGCTATCCAAGCCAAAGTCCGAAATTTCGACGTTAAATTCCGTTTGTTCCTCTAATCCGGCTTTCGTAAGATTACTGCTTCCAGTGATGAACAAGCCTGGCCTAACGGTTTTGTCTTTAAAGTTAAGAATATAGAGCTTCGAATGATTAGGTTCTTTGGTCTTCCTGATTTGAACTTTTCCATTTTTTAGATGGTTGATAAAACCAATGAAGAGTTCATATACCTCTCGGGTGTCTGTCGAATCATCATTAAGAACATGTTTCACCAAATCAAAGAATGTTTGCACCTTTTCGCTTATAGAAGTGTTGTCAGTGCTTTCAAGCTCGTACAACACCCTATCAGTTTGTGCCACATTCAAACCAACGAGTATTCTCATTTTTGCATCTGGGTTTTCATCTATAGCCCTATGAATGAGGTTATAACCATTCATGTAGAAGAAGCCAACAAGAGTATCTATGCTTTCAGATATTCTTATGGGTTCAGTAAGCCTGTCGTGTAAAGTTCTTTGACCTTCTTCGGGTTGGTTTGTGATTATATACATTTTTCTACCCCATTGTCGTAACCTTATGCAATATCATAGAATTCAAGATAATTATACATCATGTTACTAGTCTGAAAATGATCTATTTGTGTCATAAAACTTTGAAAAGGTTTGTTTTTGGAAAACTTCTTTAGGTTTACAACTTTCATATACAGAACCGTCCTAATCATTTTCCAACCTTTCTAATGCCCTTCTTATATAAACGATGAACTAATAACTTTTCCTGTCTTCTGGTATTATTGAAATTGTCAAAATAATAGTATACGAACTTTGTCAGTTTTCATTCATATATGTGATAAAATAAGCATGAAGAGAGTAATTTTCATTACATAGATGTAAACTCTCAAGTTACAGAGTATGGTATTAGAATTGATGGATACAAGAAGCATTCTTCAACAAGTCTGAAGGGAGGGAGCAGGATGAACGATAGCGTAAGCAGTGGCTTCGATATCGTTATCGAGGAAGTGGATAACTTTTATACCACTTTAGCAAATGAAATTAAGAAATTGGTTGAGAAAAGGGAACTAGAAAAGGCCGATAGGATTTTGGAATTAGCCAAGAAAATAGAGACGTTCAAGGAGAAAGTGACCTCCCTCAAAAAGGAGGTATCCCGATATGGCTAATGTCCAACTCAAATGCCCTCA
>NZ_LNGG01000017.1:0-5112 GCF_011057735.1 Fervidobacterium sp. 2310opik-2
AAGAAAAACAAAAAAATAAAAAAGTCAGTTGACAAAAACAAGTGAATGTGGTAAATTAAGAAACGCTTGAGAAAAAAGCGAAATGAAAAAACGAATAAAAATACCCCTTGACAAAAATAAGCGAACGTGGTAAAGTATGAAACGCGCGATAAAAGATTGACACGATGAAGTGAAGGAAAGAGTCCGGTCATTGAAATATGAATAGCAGCCACCGAAAAAAGATAAAGAGCAGGGTTGAACCTGAAGATTAGCTTGGAGGGTTTGATCCTGGCTCAGGGTGAACGCTGGCGGCGTGCCTAACACATGCAAGTCGAGCGGTGCAGCTGGAGACTTCGGTTGAAGGCTGCATAGCGGCGGACGGGTGCGTAACACGTAGGAACGTGCCCCCTGGAGGCGGATAGCTACGGGAAACTGTAGGTAATCCGCCATAGACTCGGGAGAGTAAAGGCCGGAAGGCGCCAGGGGAGCGGCCTGCGGCCCATCAGGTAGTTGGTAGGGTAACGGCCTACCAAGCCGACGACGGGTAGCCGATCTGAGAGGATGGTCGGCCACAAGGGCACTGAGACACGGGCCCTACTCCTACGGGAGGCAGCAGTGGGGGATATTGGACAATGGGCGAAAGCCTGATCCAGCGACGCCGCGTGGAGGACGAAGCCCTTCGGGGTGTAAACTCCTTTTGCTAGGGAAAAAGTACTGATGGTACCTAGCGAATAAGCCCCGGCTAACTACGTGCCAGCAGCCGCGGTAATACGTAGGGGGCGAGCGTTACCCGGAATCACTGGGCGTAAAGGGTGCGTAGGTGGCCCTGTGTGTCTGGCGTTAAATACCACGGCTCAACTGTGGGATTGCGCTGGAAACTGCAGGGCTTGGGTGCGGCAGAGGCAGATGGAACTGCTGGTGTAGGGGTGAAATCCGTAGATATCAGCAGGAACGCCGGTGGAGAAGTCGGTCTGCTGGGCCGTAACCGACGCTGAGGCACGAAAGCTAGGGGAGCGAACCGGATTAGATACCCGGGTAGTCCTAGCCGTAAACGATGCTCACTAGGTGTGGGGCCGGAAGGCTCCGTGCTGAAGCTAACGCGATAAGTGAGCCGCCTGGGGAGTATGCCCGCAAGGGTGAAACTCAAAGGAATTGACGGGGGCCCGCACAAGCGGTGGAGCGTGTGGTTTAATTGGAAGCTAAGCCAAGAACCTTACCAGGGCTTGACATGCTGGTGGTACCGAGCCGAAAGGTGAGGGACGCTACCGTAAGGTAGTGAGCCGGCACAGGTGGTGCACGGTCGTCGTCAGCTCGTGCCGTGAGGTGTTGGGTTAAGTCCCGCAACGAGCGCAACCCCTGCCCTTAGTTGCCAGCACGAAAGGTGGGCACTCTAAGGGGACTGCCGGCGACGAGCCGGAGGAAGGAGGGGATGACGTCAGATACTCGTGCCCCTTATGTCCTGGGCGACACACGCGCTACAATGGGGCGGACAGCGGGAAGCGAGCCAGTGATGGTGAGCAAAACCCTCAAACCGTCCCCCAGTTCAGATTGTGGGCTGAAACCCGCCCACATGAAGCCGGAATCGCTAGTAATCGCGGATCAGCCACGCCGCGGTGAATACGTTCCCGGGCCTTGTACACACCGCCCGTCAAGCCACCCGAGTTGCGGGCACCCGAAGACGGTAATGCTTAGGCATACCGTTGAGGGTGAACGTGGTGAGGGGGGCTAAGTCGTAACAAGGTAGGTGTACCGGAAGGTGCGCCTGGATCACCTCCTTTCTAAGGAGAGACAGGTGGCTGCTATTCGTATTTGAGTGATTGGGCTCGTAGCTCAGAAGGTCAGAGCGCACGCCTGATAAGCGTGAGGTCGGAGGTTCGATTCCTCCCGAGCCCACCATGGGTGGGGACATAGCTCAGCTGGGAGAGCACCTGCTTTGCAAGCAGGGGGTCAGGGGTTCGAATCCCCTTGTCTCCACCAATGGGACAGGTCATTGAAAAGTGCATAGGGAAGAAGGTGAAGGTAGTAAGGGCATGCAGTGGATGCCTAGGCGGCGAGAGGCGAAGAAGGGCGTGGCAAGCTGCGAAAAGCCCGGGGGAGCTGCAAGCGAGCGTTGATCCCGGGATACCCGAATGGGGCAACCTGTGCACGTGAAAGCGTGCACGCCGAGAGGCGCGATACCCGGGGAAGTGAAACATCTCAGTACCCGGAGGAAAAGAAATCAAACGAGATTCCCTGAGTAGAGGCGATCGAAAGGGGAGGAGCCTAAACCAGTCGAAAGGCTGGGGTAGTGGGACACAGTTAGGCTGAGTCCGCTCCGTAATCACTCATAGCTGAACAGTCTGGGAAGGCTGACCGAAGAGGGTGACAGTCCCGTAGGCGAAATGAGTGATGAAGGAGTGACTGTGATCCCGAGTAGCGCGGGACTCGAGGAATCCCGCGTGAATCAGGGGGGACCACCCTCCAAGGCTAAATACTCCTCGCCGACCGATAGCGCAACCAGTACCGTGAGGGAAAGGTGAAAAGCCCCCCGGAAGGGGAGTGAAAGAGACCTGAAACTGCATGCCTACAAGAAGTCGGAGCCCGCGAGGGTGACGATGTGCCTTTTGATTAATGAGCCTGGGAGTTATCGCTGCTGGCGAGGTTAAGCCGATAAAGGCGGAGCCGGAGCGAAAGCGAGTCCGAAAAGGGCGCGAGTCAGTAGCGATAGACCCGAAGCCGGGTGAGCTACCCATGGGCAGGATGAAGGTGGGGTAAAACCCACTGGAGGTCCGAACCGGTGGATCGTGAAAAATCCTCGGATGACCTGTGGGTAGGAGTGAAAAGCTAACCGAACTCGGTGATAGCTGGTTCTCCCCGAAATGCATTGAGGTGCAGCCTCAGGAGTTCTGTGGTGGAGGTAGAGCGCTGGTAGGGCTAGTGGGGTAACCTGCGAACCCTGTCAAACTCCGAATGCCGCCACACGAGATCCTGGGAGTGAGCCCGTGAGGGATAAGCTTCACGGACGAGAGGGGAACAACCCAGACCGTCGGCTAAGGGCCCGGAGAGGTGGCTAAGTGTGAAGAAGAAGGATGTGGTGTGGCCCAGACAACCGGGATGTTGGCTTAGAAGCAGCCATCATTTAAAGAGTGCGTAACAGCTCACCGGTCGAGCCGCACTGCGCCGAAAATGTGCGGGGCTGAAGCCACCCCCCGAAGCCACGGAACCTGTCGAAAGGCAGGTTGGTAGGGGAGCGTTCCGCGGTAGGGAGAAGGTAGACTCGAGAGAGCTACTGGACGAAGCGGAAGTGAGAATCCAGGCATGAGTATACGAGAGGATGGTGAGAATCCATCCCCCCGAAAGCCTAAGGGTACCTGGGGAAGGGTCGTCCGCCCAGGGTAAGTCGGGACCTAAGGAAAACCCGAAAGGGGTATCCGATGGGAAACCGGTTAATATTCCGGTACCACCGGCTAACCGATACTGCAAGCGGGGACGCAGGAGGCTAAGCTCTGGGGATAAGTGGCAAATCCCTCCAAGCGGTTAGGCGAAGAGGGCTGTAGGTAAGTCCGCAGTCTGAGCTGAGCCGTGAAGGGGAGACTCCGAAAGGGGTCAACGGAGCTGACGCCACACTGCCAAGAAAAGCCGCGTGTAGTGGTTAGCAGGTGCCCGTTCCGCAAACCGACACAGGTAGGCGGGCTGAAAAAGCTAAGGGGAGCGGGATAACCCTTGCCAAGGAACTCGGCAAATTGACCCCGTAACTTCGGGAGAAGGGGTGCCACGGTAGGTTGAAGTCAGGGGAAGCCGCGAGGTGGAAACTGACGGAGGCCGAGGTGGTCGCAGAGAAATGGCCCTGGCGACTGTTTACCAAAAACACAGGTCTCTGCCAACTCGATGAGAGGAAGTATAGGGACTGACGCCTGCCCGGTGCCGGAAGGTTAAGGGGAGGGGTGCAAGCTCCGAACCGAAGCCCCGGTAAACGGCGGCCGTAACTATAACGGTCCTAAGGTAGCGAAATTCCTTGTCGGGTAAGTTCCGACCTGCATGAATGGCGTAACGACTGGGGCACTGTCTCGGCAGGGGACCCGGTGAAATTTCAGTCTGGGTGAAGATGCCCAGTACCCGCAGCTAGACGGAAAGACCCCGTGGAGCTTTACTGTAACCTGGTATTGTGCTCTGCTGCGGCGTGTACAGGATAGGTGGGAGGCGAAGAAGCGTGCTCGCCAGGGCACGTGGAGCCGACGGTGGGATACCACCCTCGTTGCAGCGGAGTTCTAACCTACGCATGTGGAGAGCATGCGAGGGACAGTGCCAGGTGGGCAGTTTGACTGGGGCGGTCGCCTCCTAAAGAGTAACGGAGGCGCGCAAAGCTCGGCTCAGGTGGGTTGGAAATCCACCGTTGAGTGCAAGGGCAAAAGCCGGGCTGACTGCGAGACCGACGGGTCGAGCAGAGGGGAAACCCGGTCCTAGTGACCCGGCGACTCCGAGTGGAAGGGTCGTCGATCAACGGACAAAAGTTACCCCGGGGATAACAGGCTAGTCTAGCCCGAGAGTTCACATCGACGGCTAGGCTCGGCACCTCGATGTCGGCTCATCCCATCCTGGGGCTGAAGCAGGTCCCAAGGGTTAGGCTGTTCGCCTATTAAAGGGGTACGTGAGCTGGGTTCAGACCGTCGTGAGACAGGTCGGTCCCTATCTGCTGCGGGCGTAGGAGGCTTGAGGAGGGTCGCCCTTTGTACGAGAGGACCAGGGTGAGGGAGCCACTGGTGTACCAGCTGTACTGCCAAGTGCATACGCTGGGTAGCTACGCTCCTGAGCGATAACCGCTGAAAGCATCTAAGCGGGAAGCGCGCTCCGAGATGAGGCCTCCATAAGGCCGGTCCGAGAAGAGGACCTAGATAGGCTGGTGGTGGAAGCGTCGAGAGGCGTGGAGCCAACCGGTACTAATAGGCCGAAACCTTCACCTTTAAGCCCTATGCACTTTTGAATGACCTGGGTGCCGATACTACGGTGGGAAACGCCCAGAACCATTCCGAACCTGGCCGCTAAGCCACCGTGGGCCGATGGTAGTAAGCGGGCGACCGCTTGCGAGAGTAGGTAGTGCCCAGGATTTCTTAAATCCTCACCCCCTGAATCATTTCGATTCAGGGGGTTTTTGTT
>NZ_LNGG01000018.1:0-1609 GCF_011057735.1 Fervidobacterium sp. 2310opik-2
TTCGGTAAAAATTAAAATTGGTCTTTGAAAATTGAATGCATATTTTTTAACACCTCTGGTAAAATAGTTTCAGGTTGCCCCTCCTTGAGACTTTGTTCTCTTAAATAAGATTGCCTAACTAGAGTACAGCTTTTTACTTGCCGGAAAATGTTTTGCCTCGTTTTCTTATGTACCGCGAGGTTGTAAGGCTGTACTCAATCCGGAGGTGATTCCTTTGGCTATTTTAGCTATTGATGTCTCAAAGAACTATCTTTCTTTCTTTTCTGATTTCATCGGTAGTGGGACTGTTGAGAACTCTCCTCAAGGCATTGTTGAACTTTTTAACAAAGCTTTTGCTTCTTCTTCCGATTTTTCTCTTGTCCTTGAATCAACTGGTGTTTTTTCTTTTAATGTCGCTAACTTCTTCTTTCAAAACAACGTACCTGTCTTTTGGGTTAAAACTGATAACATTAAGCTCTATCGCAAAATTCTCAATCGTCCTAAAACTGACAAAATCGATGCTGAACTTATTTTCTCTATCGCTTCTAAATTTCCTGAGTCTTTAGTCCCTTTTGTCAATAACTCATATATCATCTCTGAGCTTCGTAATCTCACCAGACTTTATTTAAAGTTCAACGAAGATATCGCTCGATTGAAACTTAGGCTCTATTCGTATGTTTCTCTTTATTTCCCTAAACTTGACTTTAAACTAAATAAGACTTTCGAATGCCTGCTTAAAGATTATACAATCGAAGAAATCGCAAACATGCCAATTGAAGAGTTATTTGAATATATTGCGAAAATTTCCAGACACAATGTCTCTTCACAAGTCTTAGCAGAAAAACTCCAAACTCTTGCTAAAGATGCCTTGAGGTTGTCTGTTAATCCTTCAAACACTCTGAGAATATCTATTGTTTCCACTATCGATTTGATACAGCACTATGAAAAACAAATCGAACTAGTAAAGAAAGAAATAAGTAAATTACTTAAAGTAATTCCGAACACACTAACAACAGTCAAAGGGATAGGAGAAATAACTGCAGCTGGAATTATAGCCGAAATAGGAGACATCAATCGTTTCGAAAAAGCCTCAGCGTTAGCATCATACGCAGGGCTTGTATGGACAATCAATCAAAGTGGAAATTACAAATCAGAAAACAACCAACTAACGAAAAAAGGGAACAAGTATCTAAGAACATACCTAGTAATGGCAGCGAACGGAGTAAAGACATACGATCCTGTATACAAAGAATATTATCGCAAAAAGTACGCAGAAGCAACAACACACAAACACATGAGAGCGCTAATATTAACTGCAAGGAAATTAGTAAATTTAGTGTATTATTTACTAAAGAACAACGTACCGTATGTACCGATGAAATAGGTAAAAAGAACGAAATCAAGTATGTGAAGAATGAAAGTGAAATATTAAGTTATTGAAAGTCAAAGTGTTGACTAGGTTTTTTATTTTTCTATTTTTTCTCCTCTTGACTTATTACCGGAAATCTTATGCATGTTGAATCTTTACATTCCTCATAGTTCAGATAAAACGAAATTTTACGTTAACTCTTTGTTACATTAAGTGTACCTTTACATTCCTCATAGTTCAGATAAAACTTGAACTTGAAAC
>NZ_LNGG01000019.1:0-1937 GCF_011057735.1 Fervidobacterium sp. 2310opik-2
TGATGGTAACGTCTTGCTTGATTCTATTCAAGACGAAGAAGAATTTAACGAAGTAGTGAAAATCTGGGAAGACATGATGGGTGACGAGGATTTCTTCATAGACGTAGATGAAGAAGAAGACGAAGAAGAAGAGTAAAATACTTCTCTTGACAAATCTTGAAGATCTTTGGTAAAATATCATTCGGTTTTCAATGATTGCTATTATAAAAGGTGCAGGCGTAGCTTCAAGCGGTGGAGCGCCTCCTCTTCAAAGAAATATTTTTGATTAGCCTCCTGAAATACGTTTTTTCTTATTTTTTCAAAAAATTCTTACTTCCCTTTCTTTTCCAAAAGAGTTTATCTAAAATCTTAATAATTTTAATTTTTTATCTTTAATGAATTAATTCATTATTTTTATGTCGCTTTATTCCTTCTTAGATTATTTTTTTTAACTACTTCCCCACCATTTTCCCTCAAACTAACCCTCTTATGCCCACCTGGTTTGTTCCACACTCTCACATTCCTTCGTCCTATTTGAGGTATGGTGAGTTTGCTTATTCTCGTATCCTGGTTACTTTCCTAATGGAGGTGACCGGCTTTCTCACCTATACATATACTCTCTCCGGTTCATATCTTGTCTTGCTTTTCACTAACTTGAATATTATCCTTATCATTTTCAATCCTATTGCTATCAATGCTTGTGTCTCTTTTAATGGATTTTTTTCTCTTTTCCTCAGTTTTAAATATTTTTCCATTATTTCACGGTTATGTCTTATCACCGTTTTTGCCATCAAGTATATTATTTTCCTCAGTAACGGCCGCCCTCTTTTTGTTATCCGCGTTTTTCCTTTGTGTTCTCCAGAACTTTCTTCGTACAGGTTCAATCCAGCTAATTTCCTTATTTGTTTCCAGCTTTTAAACCTGCTTAACCCTCCTGTCTCTCCTAATATCGTGGCTGTCATTACCGTTCCTATCCCTGGCACACTTTCTATATATTCCCCTTCTTCTGTTTCTTCTATCATTTTTTTCATCTCTTCTTCTAGCTCTTGAATTTGTCTTGTTAATAGCTCTATTTCTTCCAATAGCATCCTTAATTTCATTTTCGCACTTTTTTGCCCTGCTCTTACTCCTACCGATTCTCTCGCTGCTTCGTATATCTTCCGCGCCCTACTTTTCCAGTCTTTCCCCTTTGTCGATTCTTTCAATACACTTTCTATTTCTTCTACTCCAACTCTTAATATCTCTTCCGGAAATGGATAGGTCTTTAATAATTTCATCGAACCTTCCGAAAATATGTTTTTGTATATCTTCTCATACTCAGGAAAGTATTCGTCTATTATAGCTATTACAATATTTTTTGAATTTTTTCTCTTACTTACTAATTGTTCCCTTGTCGTGGTTAATACTTTTAACTCACTATACACATCATTTGATAAATGCATATCGAAATATCTTCCATCTTTGATTAATTTGGCTATTAATCCTGCATCTTTCTTGTCATTTTTACTAGGTGAGTTATCATCAAATTCTTTGCTTTTCTTCACATGATATGGATTTACTCCAACAAGATAATTTACTTGCTCGTTAGATTTCATTTGCCAAGCTAAAACCTTCCAATAATGCCCTGATGGTTCCATGCCTAAGATTACGTTGTTTAACCCTTCCTTTTGCTTAATAATTCTTATTTTTTCCTCTAACATTTTAATACCATCTATGGTATTATTAATCTTGAAAGGGCTAATCAAATCAATTCCACGATAATCAGTCATCCTAACCCAATGATTTCTTTTAGCAACATCAATACCGACAATTAGAGTGTCTTGAGAAATTCTTGAAACTTTTGGATTAACATACTTTTGTTCCATGGTATCGCCTCCTGATTTTAGTGTGATGGGGTAATTATATATTATCAGGAGGCGATACTTTTTTCAAAATCTATTTTTCCTTACAGGAATGCT
>NZ_LNGG01000020.1:0-13856 GCF_011057735.1 Fervidobacterium sp. 2310opik-2
TCTTCCTATCTTTTTTCTATTTTTTCTCCTCTTGACTTATTACCGGAAATCTTAAATTAAATGATTCAGGCTTATTTTAAATTATACCACATTTTTCAAAAGCATTACTTGCCTAAGATTTTTAAGTAATTACCCCTTTACACACTAAATTAGATATGGTATAATACAGTTAGTTATACCTAATATAATAAGTAATTATATCTATGGAGGTGCATATATATGTTATTGGAAGTTAAAAACCTTACGGCAAAATTAGCTGAAGCGGATAAGACAATATTAAAAGGTGTTGACTTAAGCATTGGAAAAGGTGAAGTCCATGTTATAATGGGCCCAAATGGTTCGGGTAAATCGACCCTTGCTAATGTAATAATGGGAAATCCTAAATATGAGGTTTTATCAGGCGATATACTATTTGAAGGAGAGTCAATTCTCGATTTAAGAACTGATGAAAGAGCTCAAAAAGGTATAATGATGACTTTCCAAAATCCGTATGAAATTGAGGGTGTTAAGCTTGACCAATTACTTTTGATAGCTTACAGGAAACTCCACGGAGAGGATAAAACCTTCTTCCAACTTGATAAAGAAATGAAAACATTGGTGGATGAAGTAGGTTTACCACACGAATTTCTTGAAAGATTTGTTAACTTAGGTTTCTCCGGTGGGGAAAGGAAGAAAGGTGAAATTTTACAAGCAAGGTTTTTAAAACCAAAATTGCTGATACTTGATGAGATTGACTCTGGTCTTGATGTTGACGCGTTGAGAATAGTCGCATCACAGATAAATAAGATAAAAGAAGATGGTACATCTTTGCTTATAATTACTCACTATTCGAGGATTTTGAATTACCTTGATGTCGATAAAGTTCACGTATATGTCGATGGTAAAGTCGCAATGACGGGTGATAAATCCCTCGCATACGAAGTAGAAGAAACTGGATACGCAATTGTTAAGTAAGGGGGGATAATAAATGTCAAATCTCAATGAACTGTTGTATGAACTCAAGCAGAAAGAAAATTTTGAACTTAAGGTAAATGTCCCAGCCGCACTTAAATTGCCAGCGGGATTAGATAGAAAGTTAGTCTATGAAATCTCAAAAGCAAAAGATGAACCTCAATGGATGACAGAACATAGGCTTAAGTCATTTGAGATATTCGAAAAATGGCATGAGCCAGATTGGGGTGTCGAAAGAGACGAATTGGATTTGTCTAAGATAGTGCCTTATGTAAAACCCAACGCAAAAAAGACAACGTCTTGGGAAGAAGTGCCAAGTGAGATTAAAGAAGCGTTCGAAAGACTTGGTATCCCAGAAGCGGAAAGAAAATATCTTGCTGGCGTCGGTGCACAATTCGATTCTGAAATGATTTATAAAAATATAAAAGAGGAATTGAAAAAGTTAGGAGTTATATTCATAGATATCGAAACAGCTGTTAAGGAATATCCTGACCTTGTAAAAGAATATTTTATGAAGCTTGTTCCTCCAACCGATAACAAATACGCCGCGTTACATGGGGCACTTTGGAGCGGCGGTACGTTTTTGTACGTTCCAAAAGGTGTTAAAGTGCCTCTCCCGTTGCAATCTTACTTTTTGTTTGGAAACCCAGGTGGTGGACAATTTGAACATACGGTGATAATCGCGGACGAAGGAAGCGAAGTTACATATATCGAAGGTTGTACAGCACCTAAATACGATGTGGTGAATTTACACATTGGTACGGTCGAAGTGTACGTCAAGAAAGGTGCGAAGTTGAAGTATTTAACAATGCAAAACTGGAGTAAGAATATGTTCAACCTTGAAATAAAACGCGCGATAGCTTACGACGATGCTGTAATGACTTGGGTGTCTGGTTCGTTTGGAAGTTACAAAACAATGGTTTATCCAGCAACGATATTAAAAGGTGACAATTCCGTATCTGAAAATATCTCGATATCATTTGCCGGTCCCGGTCAACATATCGATACAGGTTCCAAGGTCATACACATAGGTAAGAACACGCGTTCAACAGTCGACGCAAGGAGTATAAGCATAGGCGGTGGTTGGTCGTTCTACCGTGGACTTTTGAAAATAATGGAAAACGCTAAAGGTTCTAAAGCCTCTGTAAGTTGTACCGGACTTATGATAGATAACAAGTCAAAAAGTGATACGGTACCTATCATAGAAGTGCATAATACTGATTCAGACATTGGCCACGAAGCAAAGATAGGTAGAATCAAAGACGAGCAGATATTCTATCTTATGAGCAGGGGCTTAAGCGAATTGGAAGCAAAGGGCTTAATCGTTAAGGGGTTCATTCAACCAGTTGTCCAAGAATTGCCATTTGAATACGCTATAGAATTGAATAGACTCGTCGATATGGAAATAGAATCCTCAATAGGTTAATAGGTTAAAGTTTCGTAAATTAGGAGGCGCTTAATATGGAAAAAACATTGCGTTTGACACATCAAAACCTTAGAGCAATTGTACCTCAGAGGAAAACAATTGATATAAAAGATTACGAAGTGGACGATTTTAAACCCAGCGGAAATAATCTCTTAGACGAATGGCGCATAAAGAGATTTTCTGAATATTTAACATATAAATTTCCATTTTGGAAAAGAACAGGGCTGAAAGAACTGACACTTCCAGATGTGGGAAATTACAAAGGTCTTGAAAATATAGATGAAGACGCGCTTAATTTGCTTGAATCGTTGGATTTTGAAGGCACAGACAGAAAATTCGTGCTTTTAGCGGATGTATTCTCTTCAAGCGGTAATTATATAACCATTGAAGAAGAGACAACGATTTTCATCAATCAATTTGAACAATATGACAACACTTTAATTGATGTGAAATCAGGTACGCTTAATCTTATAAGAATTGTTGAAAGACCGTTCTTTGTTGGTAACTTAAGAATAAACGTTGGAAAAGATGCTCAGCTTAACATGTACAATCTTTACATTGCAAAGGGAGATTTACTGATTTCAAACGTATTTATAAACACTCAAGAAAATTCAAAGGTTATAGCTAAAGATTTCTATTTCGGTGGTAAAATAAACGCTGGTTACTTTGGTTTGGTAACAAAAGGAGAAAAGGTATACGCTGATGTAAGACCGTACTATCTTGGAAATTCAAAAAACGTAATAGACATACTATACCTTATGAGGTTTTACGATCCAAACACATACGGAAATGTTGACGCAAAAGGAGTATTATCAGATGAATCAAAAGTTGTTTTCCGTGGTATAATGGATATACTGAGTGGAGCGAAAGAAGCAGAGGCACATCAAAGTAATCATGCGATACTTATATCAGAAAAAGCAAAGGTAGAAGCTATACCGAGTTTGATGGTTGATGAAAACGACGTTGTTGCATCGCATGCCGCGAGCAGTTCTCCAATAGATGAATCAATGCTATTTTATCTTATGACAAGGGGCATCCCAGAGAAAGATGCGCAAAAATTAATAGTTAGAGGTGTGTTTGAAACATTAAAAGAAGAACTCAAAAAGTACAATTTAGAAGGAGTTGTTGAGGATGCACTCAACAGTGTTGTCGGATGAAGAATTTTGTAAAATTTTAGGTGAATTTCCTGCCCTTAAAAGAGAAATTAACGGAAAAAGGTTAGTTTATCTCGATAACGCCGCAAGCACATTAAAGCCGAAATCCGTCATTGAAAAAATGACGGATTTCTACTTGAATCATTATTCTAATATCCACCGCGCAGTCCACACATTAGCCTCTGAAGCAACAGTTGAATACGAAAACGCGCGTGAAAAGGTGGCTAAGTTTTTAAACGCAAACAATGAAGAAGTTATTTTTACAAATGGAACAACGATGGGAATAAACTTCTTAGTAAACTCTCTTGTGAAAAGTGGAATCTTAAAACCCGACGATACGGTACTCATATCCCAAGTTGAACACCACGCAAATTTAGTCCCATGGGTAAGATTATCAAAATTATACGGCTTTAAAGTCAATTATATTGAAGCTGACGAAAAAGGTGTAATAACGCACGATTCAATTGAAAAAGCGAAAAGATACGTTCCAAAGATCGTTTCCGTCACCGGTCAATCAAACGTTACAGGCCAATTGATGCCTATAGAATTTATACGTGAATCTTTTAAAGATTCAATATTAATAATCGATGGAGCACAATTAATCCCACACAAAAAAATCGATGTGAAAAAGCTCAACATCGACTTTCTCGTATTCTCAGGCCACAAAATGCTTGGACCAACAGGTATCGGTGTGCTATATGGAAAAAAAGACTTGCTCGAAAAGCTTGAACCTTTCATGTACGGTGGAGAGATGATTGACAAGGTTACGTTTGATGATGTATCTTTCAACATTTTGCCGTACAAATTTGAAGCCGGAACGCAGCATATCGCGGGAGCGGTTGGATTGGGTTATACAATCGATTTTCTTGAATCGATAGGATACGATAAAATTGAATCGCACGTAAAAGACCTTTCTAAATATCTGCTTGAAGAACTTATGAAGCTTGATTTTGTAGAAATTTACGGTCCAATCGATGATTCACACCAATCGCTTGTATCTTTCAACATCGATGGCGTACATCCACATGATGTATCACATATACTCGACGAAAATTTTGGAGTTGCAACTCGCAGTGGACATCACTGCGCTCAGCCGCTCATGAGCATACTTTCCAAAGGCTCAAAGATAGATTTTCCAAATTCAACGGTAAGGGCTAGCTTGTATATCTATAATACCAAGGAAGACATAGATATACTAATTCAAGGTTTGAAAGAAATAAGGAGGATGTTTATATGATATATTCTGAATTTATAATGGATTATTCAAAATTGAAGAAGTTTCACGGTAAAATTGAAAATGCACACAAAATAGAAGAGGGAAAAAATTTATCCTGTGGTGATGAAGTTACGCTCTATTTTATTTTCGATGGTGATAAAATTGTTGATGTTAAATTCGAAGGGCATGGTTGTGCTGTAAGTCAAGCTTCGACAAATGCTATGATTGAACAAATTATCGGAAAAACAAAAGAAGAAGCTATTCAGTTGGTAAGAAATGCTGAAAATATGATGTTGGGAAAGGAATTCGATGAAAATATCCTCGGACCTCTTGTAAATTTTTACGATGTCAAGAATTATCCTATGCGTGTAAAATGCTTTTTGCTCCCATTGAAAACTTTAGAATTGGCTCTAAAATAAAAATTCTTTCTATAACTCACGAAAAGGAGCTAGGTTTATGAAAAAGGTTATCAAAGAATTCTCGGATTTTTTAAAGCAGTATAACGTTATAGGTCTTGCCGTTGCTATAATCATCGGTGGAAAATTAAATCAGTTTGTCACATCTTTTGTAAACGATTTATTAATGCCAGCTATTTTCCAACCAGTTTTATCCAGGTTGCGTTTGAGCAAAATTGAACAAATTAACTGGCACGGTATTTATTGGGGGAAAGTTGTTTCGGCTGGTATCGACTTTTTAATAGTTGCTTTCTTAGTATTTTTGCTTATAAAATCAATGAACAAAGCTGCTGAAAAAACAAAAGTAGCCGCTGAATTAGCTGCTAAGAAAGTGGAAAAGCTTGAGGAAAAAATAAAGAAAGACTAAAACATAAAATTAAAAACAAAAGGCGACTTTATGTCGCCTTTTTTGTTTTCTAACATATCCAATTAATCAATCACCAAAGAACAAAAGAAGCATATCCGACTGTATAAGAATAATCTTGCGAAAACTCAGCACTTGTTGTATGGTAAACAAGCTCTATATTACTAAACAAACTTCTCACAACTGCAATAGGACCTGGGCCACACATCGTTATGTTGTGTTTCTTTATTCTCTCGTAAAGGCCCTCAATATCGCCTTCTAATATCTTTTCGATAGCCAATTTGTCTTTTTCTAACGTTATTTCGTGTGGATCGTAATGATTAAAATCCGAAGACGCAACTACAAGTGTGTCAGGATATTCTTTAATTATTTGCTTTAGTTTATCAACTATTTTTGAAACGGTTGATAAACGCTGATCCATCATACACACTGGGATGATTTTAAATTCTCCAAATGCATATTGCAACAATGGTAACTGTACCTCTATGGAATGTTCGTACAAATGTGCCATTTCATCTGAAAAGATAACAGTATTATCGATTAGTTTGTCCGCTATCTCACTATTCACCTCTATATTTCCTAGAGGAGTCTGCCAGATACCTTCACTCCAAACTGAAACAAGTTCACCGTAACCTGTATGATTCGGGCCAAATATTATAATATTTTTTGGTCGACCATATTCAGTTGCTTTTTTAATTCCCATACCTGCTGTTTTACCACTGTAAACATAACCAGCGTGCGGTAATATTAATCCAACAGGTTGGCTGAAAAAATCCTTATTAGTCGCCCTCTCACCAACAAATGCCTCACAAGTTTTCTCAAGTTGAATAGGTGTACCTGGATAAAATTTGCCAGAAACAACAGGTTTCCTATACATTCATTACGCCTCCGAAAATATAAAATCACTTATTCTTTCATAATATCAACTATTTTTGCTGTTAAGAATATCGTTATGCTTCTTTGTTCTGAAGCTTCTTTCGTTCCTCTGAAAAGGTACCCAAGAATTGGTATGTCTCCAAGGATTGGTACTTTCCATTCCGACTTGCTCTTTTCTTCCCTTGAAAGGCCGCCAATAACAAGTGTCTGACCATCTTTAATTGTTATTTTTGTGCTAGCTTCTCGTTTGTTAATTTTTGGAAGTCCGTTTACTAAAACAGAGTAATCAAAATTACTTACCGAAGTTGTAATTACAAGATCGATAGTGTTATCTGCGTTTACATATGGAACTATCTTTAGTTCTATTCCTCCTTCAAGGCTTATTACTTGTTCATTGGTTTGTCCTCCAGAAGTACTTACAATTTTCAAAGGTATCGAATCACCAATAAATATTCGTGCTTCTTCGCCACTTTTTGTCATTATATTTGGATTTGCCAAAAGTTTTCCAATACCACTGGTTGCTCTGAAAGGAGTACCTTGTTCCGCCCCGCGAAGATCAAGTGAAATTCCAGCTTCGTTCAATATCTTATCAATTATCGAACCATCTAAAATATCAAGTACGCTTACATTAAGAGTTAAACCATTTGAACCAAATGTTAGATAATTTCCAGCTTTTAGTAATGTAACAATTTCTTCTGAAAGTGAACCATTTCTTGATTCGTCTATTATTCGCGCATCGATAGAAACTATCTTTGGAGTTGTAAACTTTTCAATTAATTTGTTAATATCATCTACGTTCTTAGGATCAAGGTCATAAGCAACAATTATACCTGCAGAAGGACTTACCATTGTCTTACCACCGTAGAACTTTATAAGTTCTTCGACTTTATCAGCATTTCTTGGAACATTAAAAGTGTAAGTGGTTCGAACTTTTGTTGCATCTGGTGTTGTATCTACAATGTAGACATTCCCAGATTTTTTGATTGATATCCCATAATTCAGCATTATTGAATTAAATGTTTCAAAGTCAATCCCAGAAACTGACATTGTTGCTGTTCTATCTATTGGTTTTGCAAAGACCACTTGATATCCAAGTTCATCAAAAATAGTTTGAATAACTTGTGAAATAGGTTCGTTATCTACCTTTATATTTATCAATCCATCCTTAACAAACGCCTTTTTTGAGTCTGTCTTATTATTAATAACGCCCTTAGGTGTAATGTAAGTTATGCTTCCTACTTCTGTAAAGTTAACCCAGGTTGAAAATGTTTCTTTGAAAGTTTCATAATTAATATCTTTTAGATACATGGAACTTATACTAGCACCTATTTTCTCTAATTTATAAGACTTGTTAAGCTTTATCATAACTTGGGTGATGATATCATCAACAGGCATATTAGAAACATTTATAGTTATAAGCCCATCTTTAACAACAACAGGTTCTGTTTTAATTTCTTCTTTTACAACCTGGTTTGCAGTTGTTGTACTTTGCTGTGTTTTCATGATTGAAATATAATAAGTATCATTTTTCAATTCATAAGTTATATTATAAGATGATAACTTATCTAAAAATTCTTGGAAATTTGAAACTACCGTTCTCATAGAACATGTAGATTTTATATCATCAACCAAAACGATCTGTTGTTTAAATAACCTGCCAACGGTTATTATAACATCTTTTATATTTTTATTGCTAACATCTATTAAGAGTTTATCGTCAACAAGACTGTATTCTTTGCCTTGCTCTAAAGATATTTCGCCTATAAATTTGCTAACTTTACCAATTTCCTCTTTTGACCCAACGACAATAAATCCCTGAGAAACTTTATAAGTTTTAACGTTAAAATATTCTTTTATCAAGCTATCAAGTTCTTCCGGATAATTTAACAATGTGTAGGATTTATCTAAAACAGAGTTCTCAGATACGAATTTTTTTACATTTTCAAGTTGCTCATTTGTTCCAAACACAACATAGCCTTGCGATGTTTTGTAAGTTTCAACGTTGTATAAAGTCTTTATAACACTATCAAAACTATCTGGATAATCTATAAATAAATATTTCCTTTCAGGGGTTATAGACAATTTTTCAATCTCTTGCTTAATTTTCTCTACATCTTTTATTTCTCCATTTATGTAAATTATATTCCCTACTTGTTCTATCTCAACACTTGGTGCAATTAACTTGGAAAGCTTATCAATTTCTTCTTTCTTCAAATTTTGCGGTAATACCATCGATAATAATGAATCTGAAGGATTTAGCGAGTTTAGATAACTTACGGCTTCTGCCACGTTTTCTTTTAATCCTGTGACAACCATTTTATTTATATCAGGGAAATAATCAATCTCAACGTTATATACTTTCTTTAGGTAATCTATATGATTTTGTCCTACTTTAAACGATAAATCAACGCTTACACTTTCAATCAATTTAGCATATTCTTTTGCTCTAGATACATTTGAAGGTGTACCTACTATATACGAAACATCACCAGCTTGGTATAATTTAACATTAAACAATTCTCCTAGCATTTTAGATGAATTTGGTTCTATTTTTCCTAGTATTTCAACTATATTTTCAGATTCTTGAACAAAGTTTTCCAAAAATTTCTTTGCGTCATTTACAAGAGAACCTTGTAAAACTATACTTTCTCCAATTTGATATACCTTAACATTGTATATATCTTCAACGGCTTTTTTAGCCTCTGATTTGTATTTGTCAGGCAATATAATCATTGTGTTACCATAATCTTTTCTAACTTTCTCAATAGTAGTCTTCGCAGTTTCAATTTCAGATTTACTAACAGTTATTATAAAATAGTTATCTTTATCTTCAACAACATAACCAGTTAATTTGGATATAACCTCTGCTGGAGGGTCCGTAGGAAGTTTCTGAAGCACAAAATTAGTAATTTCCTCGGAAATGGATTTTTTAAGCCTTTCAATTTCGTTAATTCTTCCTTGGACCAACTTTGTACCATCTGAAAAGCTCTGCAAAACAGTAACTTTAAATTTCTTTAAGAAATTTTCATCGGCTTTTACAATGTAGGACGATTCACCTAAAATGTCTACATACTTCAAAAACTTCTTGTATGTATCTTCGCTAGAAAAAAGATTTACGATAACTTTATTTTCTATTGTTTTCATATCGAAATCATTTTCCAAGACGCCGATATATTTGAGTATTGAAATTACAACATTTTCTGGAACGTCATCAATTACAATTTTCCAAGGATTTCCAATGTATGATTCTTTTGAAAGTGACAAGGCAATTTTTTCATAACCAGAAACAACATATAACTTGCCAGAAACTACTTTTGGATTAGAATTCGGATAAATTTCTTTTAAAACTGCCTGAACTCTTTCAGGATAATTCACATCAACAGGTATATATGTTACTGTTGTTGATAGTTGGGTGACTTTAGACTCGGCGCTTTTAATTATTTTTTCAACTTGAGAAACTATAGAAGCATCATCAACCAATATGGCTAGCTTCTTATCTGATTGAAGAATCGCAAAATCTTTTATATCGTATATCTTTTGCAAAGAAGTAATTAGAGAGCTAAGCTCATCTTCGCTAATGTTATATTGAATATAGTACCACTTGCGTTGCTGAATTCTTGCCATAATTTGTTTTAGTAAATTCTCTACTTCTAAAGGTTTTGATGTTTTAACAGCTATTTTTTTCTGTTCTTTTAAAATCACATAATCATCTGTTGTAAACCCATATATTTTTGAAATTTGAGAAAGCGCTTCCTCAATATCTTTGTCTGAAACATTGTATGAAATATAGTACCAATCTTGAACTTTCATAGGCACCAGAGCTTCAGCTATCATTTTATATTCATTAACTCCACCATAGATGAAAACTTTTGATTTATCTCTGGTTAAACCCAAATAAGATCCTGCGCTTAAAACTTCTCTCAATTTTTCAACATTTACTTGCGCATCGTAAACTTGCCAGAAAACAGCAAAATTCTTTTGAATTTCCTCCTTGCTTCCAATATACATAACTTGGTCAGAAGCGTAAGCGTAAGAAAGATTGGCAGCAGTTAAAATTGTTCTGATTACATCTTCAATAGAAGAGTTATTTAGCTTAATGCTTACGGACTTATCCTTGGCTCCGTCGTAAAGAACCACCTTAATTCCAAAAAACTCGGCAACATCTTTTATTAAAATATCACTCTTTATATTTGCAAAACTTGCGGTTAACCTTTTTGAAGACATACTATATGGCAATCTTATATACAATTTAGTACCTGTGGTATTGTACTTAACACTTCCTGGAGTTAAAGTATAAACAAAAGCATTGACTTTTCCGTCTATTGGAACTATTTGAACGCCCTCAGTACTACCTATTGAAATAGGTAAGTAAATTGATCCTTTTGCAAAATCATCAATAAGGAAATAATGAACAGTTCTACTCTCGTTTTTACCATAATATAAAACATTAGGCGCTTTCGAAAAAGAAAGTACAATTACAATCTCATTAGTCGACGTTACATAACTTACGTCTAAGAGTTCTGAATACAATAATGTATTGAAAAAAACAAGTACCAAGAAAACTATAAAGTATTTAATTAACCTATTCATTAATAATCCCCCCAAAATATTATTGTTTTGCCAGTAAATTAGAAAGTTTTTTTATTTTCCCATCGTAAGTATCAAGTAAAACAATTTCAAATTCACGAACCTCTATAATTTTGTACCTATTATCAATCATTTCTGTATCGTAAAAAGATTTTGTATCCGTTCCTTGCCTAATATATACTTTTCTTCTTTTCTTACCACCAGTATCAGAAAGAGACAAATAACCAATATACTCAAATTCTGCAGTTGATATATCCTCAATCTCTCCAAAATCTGCTTTAGTACCTTTAATACTTGAAGAAAGAAAGTTACTAACACCCATTGCGCCTTTATCAAATTTAATTTCAAGTAAGTACGGTTTGAACATATCAGTAAATGTGGACTCTGGTATCATGTTTTGTATTTCAACAATAGAAAGATTCTGAGCAATAACTTGTGAACTATTTTCTGTTGGGTTAAAGCCTGAATCTGGCGTTTGATTTTGAATACCTTGAGTAGAAGGTGTGCTAACTGATTGTTGAACTGTCTGTTGCGCCGGTTGAGGACTTGGTGAATTCATACGAATAAGGATAAAAATCGCAACAACCCATATGATTACTGCAATCAATAGTAGAATAAGTGTTTTTTTATTAACTTTTCCCTCAAAAAGCACTTAATCGCCCCCCACTTTCAAATTCACAGTATAGTAAACTGGCGTTGCTTCAAATAAAATTGGATAGTCAACATTAGCATTTATATAAAAATACTTAATTTCTGACATTCTTTTGGAAAGAATCTTTGATATTAATTTCTCAACATCATCAGATGTTAGTTCAGAATTAACTTCCATTTCTAACATATTTCCAAAATCTTCTTGTAACTTTGCAAGAATTTCAGATTCTTGCTCTAATTGTTTTAATTTGTTGTATACTTGAGTTACTTCTGACAATTTGCTTTCTAAATTTTTCATATACTGATAGTAAGAATTGTAAAAATATATACCTGCCATTAAAAAAAGGACAATCATAATAAAAAATGCAATTAATACCGCTATTTTTCGCTGAATAACAATCACTTTTCTCCCTCCATGTTGTACCTAAAGTATCTCATATTTCCAAAAAAATTTTTTTCATCAATTTTATTTATAAGAACATTTTTATAAAGCTTTGAGAGATCACTGTATACAGTTTGTGTAGATACCTTAGTTTCAATACCATATTCGTAAAAATCAATAAAAAATTTGACTCCATCATATCTTATTTCTTTCAGAAAAATTCTATTTGGTATTCTTGAAGCGAAGTATGAAAAATATTTCAAAAAATAGATATCTTTGTATGAATTTAGAATACTATTTTTCACAACTATATTTGCGTTTCTAATTTCTTCAACCCTTTTTTCAAAAGTATACTTCAAGTTATCAATTTGTTGATCAAGATTTTTCATATCTAAACTTGATAAATTATTGAAAACAACAGGATAGTTCCTTAAAAGTTTACCTGTTTCTAAAATCTTCATCTGATATGAAAGATAGATAAGAGAAAGCGCTGGAAGCGTGACAAATAATAAAATTATAATGAAAGTCTTTAACTTTATTACCCTCTTTTTACCATTTGATAGATTTAACCTTTCCAAATTCGATACCCCCCCTATAAACGAGACCAAGATCAGCTAAACCTATTTTGTTCTTATTCTTATTTGGAAAAAGCAATACAGGTTCAGAAAATTTTCCCCTAAAATTTCCTTCGAATCCCAATATAATATCTCTCATAATTTTAAAGTCACATGCAACTACTATTCCAGAAATCATTTGAATATCTATTTTCTCAATCTCGGTAGTGTTGGTAGCTATTATTAATTCCCTCTCTATTTGCGAAAGAACATCAATCGAAATAGAATCCAATATTTTTTTTGCTGCTTTTATGAGTTCCTCATTTTCACTCCTTTCTATTTCAAGTAGTTCAAAACCAGTTTCCTCTTTTACAATCTTACTTATATCTTCCATAGAGAAATCTAAAATTCTTACATTTATTATCGCATTGTTGTTCATAACAACTATACCTGATGACATTCTTCCTAAAACAAGATACATCCAATATCCTGGAAATTTTTTCATAACTAACAATTCCGACAATATATTCGGATAAGCAACGTCTGGCTCGAAAGAAATGTTCCGTGACGTCTTATATCGATCATAGTCAGATTTTCTTACAAATAAAACTAATGTTTTACCATATACTGTGGGGATACAAGAAAGATTTATTCCTTCGTTTAAATCCATAAGTCTCCGTACTTCAAGCTCCGCAATTTTTTGCATCTCTGAGTAATTTTTAACTGGTGGAAGTTCAATATAAGTTGTTTGGATAATATCCCAAGGGATATCTATAACAACCATACTCTCCGGATCAGGAAAGTTTTGCTGCTGATAAAAACCTTTTATTTTTATATTACCGGAAAAATAATTAGCCGATAGTGTACCATACTCACTTTGTTCTGAGTTATATACTAGTATCTCGTGTACAAAAATTCCCACTTTATCCCCCCTCTACTTTCTATGATTTTGTTAACCAAAGGTATTGATAAATTTCAAAAATCATATTATCTTCTTAAATAGGGGACACCCCCCAATATACTCTCAATAAGGAGGTATCCCGATATGGCTAATGTCCAACTCAAATGCCCTCATTGCGGCTCTTCTAACTTCATCAAAAACGGTCATGATAAATTCAAAAACCAAATCTTCTTTTGCAAAGACTGCAAGCATTATTTTAAACTTTCTTTCACCAAAAAACACAAACTTTTCTCTTTCCCTTACCCTCGTTGTGTTCATTGTAACCATGTCATGGAAATT
>NZ_LNGG01000021.1:0-3962 GCF_011057735.1 Fervidobacterium sp. 2310opik-2
TGATGGTGTTCATGATCGTGTTCAAACATACTTATCGCTCCTTCCAAACAACTAATTTTAACTTTAATAAATTTCAAGTACTGTATAGACAAAATACCTGATGAGTATATCATACCACAAAATCATATTTTATGTTTAATTTTACGTTAACATTGTATTGTGAATAAGTATAGTTATATTATTTGGTATATCTTTTCATTTTTATGGTACAATAAAAATACCAAAGTCTATTCGAGAGTGTGGTGAAATATACCGTAGAGTTCATTGGAATAACAGAGGCAAAAAATCGATTGTTTGGAGATGTGTCAGTAGGCTTGAGAATACAGGGTTAGCTTGTCGTTCTCGAACTGTACAAGAGGACATGATAGGCTTAGCTACGGTGGATGCAATTAATAAGCTACTTGGGCAAAAAGATGACTTTTTGATTACCTTAAAGGAAAATATAGAAACAGTGATAAGTGAAACGGACAATAATATTGTTTCCGAGATAGATAAAAAGCTAGAGGAATTACAAAAAGACCTTTTGAGGCTGGCCAATTCCAAAGAAGATTATAACGATATAGCCGATGAGATTTACAGGCTCAGAGAGGAAAGGCATAAGGCTTTAGCAGAAGAAGCTGGCAAAAAGGGCTCCAAGCAAAGGCTAGAAGATATGGAAAAATTCATTAATGAACAATCCATCCTCCTTGAGGAGTATGATGAGCAACTAGTAAGGAGACTTATAGAGAAAATAACGGTCTATGATGATAAACTAACTATTGAATTTAAATCTGGTGTAGAAATTGATATAGAAAAATAAAACGAATTTGACCGCCGATTGAGGAGAAATACTTCTTGATGGGCGGTTCTTTTCTATTTATACTTGGGGATAATCTAATAAGTGAACTCGTTTCAGCAAGCTGAAACATCGGGGAATCAGATGGAGAGTCTACTCCACCTGATTAAAACCCACCTACGCTGCGCTTAGAGGTGGCGGTCTTGACCGTAAAGCTAAAAGATAAACACACTTGAACAATTACTCATATGTTTTTATTGACAAACGGAGAATTGAGGTTTATAATATATATGAAAGCTTATTCAAGTGTTCAATTGAATGATAAAGAGGTGATATAAATATGGCAAAAAAAATTCAACCAATTGAAAGATGCGACTGTGATGTAATACATGAGGAAATTGTAAATAAAGTGCGAGAAAAAATGCCTCAAGAAGAAACTCTATATGATCTAGCAGAACTATTTAAAGTTTTTGGAGATTCAACAAGAATTAAGATACTCTGGGCATTAGATGAATCAGAGATGTGCGTTTGCGATATTGCATTCTTATTAAATATGACCCAATCAGCAATTTCTCATCAGCTAAGAGTCTTAAAGCAGGCTGGACTAGTAAAGAGCAGAAGAGAAGGAAAGACTGTATTCTACTCTCTTGAAGATGAACATGTAAAGCAAATATTTGACCAGGGATTAATTCATATTTCAGAAGAAAGTAAGTAAAGGAGGGTCAGTAATGTTAAAGAAGGAAGTAATTTTAGAAGGTTTAGATTGCGCAAATTGTGCAGCTAAAATTGAAGATGAGGTTAATAAATTAAATGGAGTCAAAGCCTATATGAACTTCATGAACAAGACATTGACTTTAGAAATTGAATCAGAGCAAGAGTATAAGAATATATTACAGCAAGTTAAAACCATAGTGCACAAGCACGAACCGGATGTGGTAGTGAAAGAAAAATCCGTTAACAAGAGCAATAAAAAAGTATTAATACTTGAAGGACTTGGCTGCGCGAATTGTGCAGCTAAAATGGAAAAAGAAATAAGCGGTCTAGAAGGAGTTGAATTTGCTGCAGTAGATTTTGTTTCGAAGAAACTAACACTGGAAATAAGTCCGAAAGTCAACCGCTCTGAGTTAAATAAGAAGATTGAAGGCATAGTAAAGAAAATAGAGCCAGATGTAAAGGTCATTTTTGAGGAGAACAACTCCAAGACCAAAATAAACGAAAATAACGAAGAGGAAGAAGAAGGTGTCAACAAAAAAGAAATCATAAGACTTGTGGTCGGTGGAGCAATATTTGCCGTGGGAATCATCTTTAATTTCCAAAATTGGCTTGAGCTTACCTTGTTTATTATTAGTTATATCATAGTTGGTGGAGAGGTTGTCTTAAGAGCAATAAAAGGTATTGCCCGCGGTCAGGTATTCAGTGAGCATTTTTTGATGAGTATTGCTACCATTGGTGCTTTCTTCGTTGGAGAGTATCCAGAAGGTGTAGCAGTTATGCTGTTCTATCTGGTAGGTGAATTGTTTCAGGATATAGCTGTAGGTCACTCCAGGAAATCAATACGTGCTTTGATGGATATTCGTCCTGACTATGCAAATCTTAAAGTTGGCGATGAGATCAGGAAAGTATCTCCTGAAGAGGTAAACATAGGTGACATCATTATTGTTAAACCAGGAGAAAAAGTTCCCCTCGATGGCAAGGTTATAGAAGGAAACTCAATGGTTGACACTGCAGCGTTAACAGGGGAATCTGTTCCTCGTGAACTCGGGCCAGGAGACGATGCATTGAGCGGATTCATTAATAAAAATGGCGTTTTGACAATAGAGGTAACAAAGGATTTTGGTGATTCAACTGTATCTAAAATTTTGGATCTGGTTCAAAATGCCAGCAGTAAGAAGGCTCCTACAGAAAAATTTGTAACAAAATTTGCCCGTTTCTATACTCCGATTGTAGTCTTTGGAGCATTAGCCTTAGCAATCATACCTCCATTGGTGATCCCCGGTGCAACTTTCTCTACATGGATATATCGAGCCTTAGTGTTCTTAGTTATATCTTGTCCATGTGCGTTAGTAATTTCAATACCATTGGGCTTCTTCGGAGGGATTGGTGGAGCATCGAAGAGAGGTATATTAGTAAAAGGCAGTAACTATCTTGACGCGTTGAACAATGTGGAAACAGTTGTTTTCGATAAGACAGGTACTTTAACTAAAGGTATATTTGAGGTTGTGGATGTTAACCCCCAAGCCGATTTTACTGATGAGGAATTGATTGAATATGCAGCATTTGCTGAAAGTCATTCAAGTCATCCAATTGCACTGTCCATTCTGAAAGCCTATAACAAAGATGTAGATATTACTAAAATTGAAAACTATGAAGAAATTGCAGGTCATGGGATTCGGGCTAAAGTTGGTGGTAAAGAGATTCTTGTCGGAAACAGCAAGCTGATGAATAAAGAAAACATTATATATCAGGAAGTTGAGACTCTTAGGTACAGTAGTACATGTTGCAGTAGACAAGAAATATGCAGGCAATATTGTAATCTCTGACGCAGTGAAGGAAGATTCAGCTGATGCGATTAAAGGATTGAAGGCATTAGGTGTTAGAAATATTGTTATGCTTACTGGTGATTCGAAGGCAGTTGGGGAAAAAATAGCAACCCAACTTGGAATTGACGAGGTGTATACTGAATTGTTACCGGCCGACAAGGTAGAAAAAATTGAGGCTCTGGATGCTAAGAAATCTCATAAGGGGAAAATTGTATTTGTTGGAGATGGTATCAATGATGCACCAGTACTTGCGAGAGCTGATATCGGCGTGGCAATGGGCAGCTTGGGGTCTGATGCTGCAATTGAAGCAGCTGATATAGTTATCATGACGGATGAACCATCAAAAATTGTCACTGCAATTAAAGTAGCAAAAAGGACTAGGAAAATTGTGATGCAAAACATTGTGCTTTCATTAGTGGTTAAAGCCATATTCCTTGCACTTGGTGCGGTGGGAGTTGCAACTATGTGGGAAGCTGTATTCGCTGACGTGGGTGTGGCAATAATCGCAATATTAAATGCAATGAGGGTAATGAATACAAAAAGTATATAGGACTACATGATTTATTAACCCCTTGATTTATTTCCTCAAAGATAAAATCAAGGGGTATCTGTATTTAAATTTATAAGCATTCCTGTAAGGAAAAATA
>NZ_LNGG01000022.1:0-26894 GCF_011057735.1 Fervidobacterium sp. 2310opik-2
GGGGGTGTCCCCTATTTAAGAAGATAATATGATTTTTGAAATTTATCAATACCTTTGGTTAACAAAATCGATGTATTTAAAGGAGGGGGATATAGTCTGAGAAGGTATAGTATAAGAAAAATGGGGATAATTACTAATCACTTGAAGAGGGATAATGAGGTTTGAGTAGTAATGTTTCCATCTCTTTCAGAGAGTAGTTCCTTCCTAAGCGCCTAACCAGTAGTCACAACCGTCACATAGTCACGCAGTCGTTTCCATCTCTTTCAGAGAGTAGTTCCTTCCTAAGCGAATATCTAGCGGATGAACCGCTAGTTACAGTTAGTTTCCATCTCTTTCAGAGAGTAGTTCCTTCCTAAGAAGGGAAAAAGATTTTTTATTCGAAGGTTTTCAGAATGATGTTTCCATCTCTTTCAGAGAGTAGTTCCTTCCTAAGAATTCAACACTGTGGAAGAAGCAATGTACTACTACGTCCTCAAAAGTTTCCATCTCTTTCAGAGAGTAGTTCCTTCCTAAGCAAGGAATTGACTTCACAACACTCTTCGATTCTGTTAGAAGTTTCCATCTCTTTCAGAGAGTAGTTCCTTCCTAAGCGTTATATTATGCAGTTAAAGTTGGTAGGAAGCCTGGTATATGTTTCCATCTCTTTCAGAGAGTAGTTCCTTCCTAAGAGATATGTCAGAGAAGACCCACAGTACGAGGACTACTTCATGTTTCCATCTCTTTCAGAGAGTAGTTCCTTCCTAAGACCAAGAGCTTGAGAAACTCCTCAAGCTCTTGATCCAGCTTGTTTCCATCTCTTTCAGAGAGTAGTTCCTTCCTAAGGGATCGCCCTCCAGAGGCTGGCGAAAGCCAGCCTCACGGACGTTTCCATCTCTTTCAGAGAGTAGTTCCTTCCTAAGGATCGTACACTTTTATTAGATCTCGTCAGGACTGCCCTGAGTTTCCATCTCTTTCAGAGAGTAGTTCCTTCCTAAGGGTTTCACTTCTGCGATTGGGCATCAAGGAACGGCCGAACTGTTTCCATCTCTTTCAGAGAGTAGTTCCTTCCTAAGCATAGTCAAACTAAAGATAATAGAGTAAAAAAGAAACATGTTTCCATCTCTTTCAGAGAGTAGTTCCTTCCTAAGAGTTACCGTAATGATATTGATTTAGTTTGAGTGAGTGATAGTTTCCATCTCTTTCAGAGAGTAGTTCCTTCCTAAGAATATATGGAAACAGTGCATTGATGTAAAACCTAGTATGCGTGTTTCCATCTCTTTCAGAGAGTAGTTCCTTCCTAAGAACACCACCCAGCCGAAAAATTTTATTAGCATTTTCCGAAGTTTCCATCTCTTTCAGAGAGTAGTTCCTTCCTAAGAACACCACCCAGCCGAAAAATTTTATTAGCATTTTCCGAAGTTTCCATCTCTTTCAGAGAGTAGTTCCTTCCTAAGAACACCACCCAGCCGAAAAATTTTATTAGCATTTTCCGAAGTTTCCATCTCTTTCAGAGAGTAGTTCCTTCCTAAGGAACAAGTAAGTAGCGGGGCGAAAGCCCCATTTTTTTGGGTTTCCATCTCTTTCAGAGAGTAGTTCCTTCCTAAGATAGGCAAATCAAACACCTTTCATTTCTAGTTTTTTTCTCCGTTTCCATCTCTTTCAGAGAGTAGTTCCTTCCTAAGTGTGTTCGACGGAGAAACAAAAGTGCTACACGTTTCGATGGTTTCCATCTCTTTCAGAGAGTAGTTCCTTCCTAAGTCCTTGAAAGGTTTTTTAACGTTGCAATAGTCGATGCAGTGTTTCCATCTCTTTCAGAGAGTAGTTCCTTCCTAAGATTCCAACAAGAAGTAGTGGGGCGCGTAAGCCCCTTTTTTTGTTTCCATCTCTTTCAGAGAGTAGTTCCTTCCTAAGTTTTAGAGGGTATTGAAAGCGTTATTTCAGACGGCGAGTGTGTTTCCATCTCTTTCAGAGAGTAGTTCCTTCCTAAGAATACGTCAAAGAACTTGAAGAAGAATTTGACGCAGTAGAAATGTTTCCATCTCTTTCAGAGAGTAGTTCCTTCCTAAGGGTTTACATCGTTGTCTGCGAAAGAACAGCAATTAATATTGTTTCCATCTCTTTCAGAGAGTAGTTCCTTCCTAAGAATTCCGACAAGAAGTAATGGGGCGAAAGCCCCATTTTTTTGTTTCCATCTCTTTCAGAGAGTAGTTCCTTCCTAAGTTTGGGGCACATCGTCGGGATGGTGGGAACTCCACACGTAAGTTTCCATCTCTTTCAGAGAGTAGTTCCTTCCTAAGAATTCCAACAAGAAGTAGTGGGGCGCGTAAGCCCCCATTTTGTTTCCATCTCTTTCAGAGAGTAGTTCCTTCCTAAGAGGATTGTTGTTTGTGGTGTTGCCAAACGAGTTAAAGCCTTTTGTTTCCATCTCTTTCAGAGAGTAGTTCCTTCCTAAGATGTTTGACAAGATGGTATATTTTGCAAACACGTTTGACAAGTTTCCATCTCTTTCAGAGAGTAGTTCCTTCCTAAGATAGGTCGTTTTTAATCGATCTCGTCAGGACCGCCTTAAAGTTTCCATCTCTTTCAGAGAGTAGTTCCTTCCTAAGGAAAATTCGAGAGGGAAGTTGAGCTCGAATTCGAGGTGCCAGTTTCCATCTCTTTCAGAGAGTAGTTCCTTCCTAAGAAAGAAAAAGTAAGAAATGCAATACTTTACATCATTAAATGTTTCCATCTCTTTCAGAGAGTAGTTCCTTCCTAAGTAGTTACAAAGAAAATAAACAGAGAAATACTCACACACGTGTTTCCATCTCTTTCAGAGAGTAGTTCCTTCCTAAGAGTTACCTTCCAAAATATGCATAAATTCTATTATCTTGGAATGCGATTTTCCCTACCTCAAAAGTTTGATTGTCTAAAAAATTTTTAGTTTGACTAATTTTGCTTTTATCTTCTTTATTCATGCCGATTCCCAACCTATTTTTTAGCTTGTTACCACTTAAATTACCATGAATACTTGCTTGGTTCAATCTCTTCACAATCGAAATATGGTTGTAACAATAGGTAAGGAAACGGTATTTCGTAATGCTAACATTCTAAGATATTTCTTTATTTATGCGTTTTTCTGAATTTTAGCCAAGCTAAAAAGTTGAGAGGATCAATTATTTATGCCGATTTTGGATTGATTGAGTTTTTAGTGCTGTTCAAAAATGATTTTATTTAAATGCAATTAAGATTATTGCGAATGATTATCAACACTTTATGGGAGTTTTTGATTTTTTGGTGTTCTTTGATTAAATTATACCATATTTTCTTCTTTTTTTGTCAATAAAATTCCTGAATTTTTCAAAACTAAGTTTTATTCATCTTTAGGAACCAACTCTTGTTTGTATATTTTCATTGAAATAATGTTAATTATTCTAATTATGGCACCTGTTAGTATATTCAATATTAAGAGTGGCCAGATTAAAGCTAAAAGTGTAGAGTATATTATTTTTTCTGTCGTGACCGAGAAAAGAAGGTATGAAAGTATGAACCCAATTTCGTATGTAATAAACAAAAGATCTGCTCCACTCATGTTCTCACTCCTTGCTTTTGTTTTTTTATTATTAAAAGAGTAGAAAGCTTCGGAATATACCGAAGCTTTCTTGAATATTAAAGCGAATGTTTTCTTGCTTAATGTTCATTTATGTTCTCATTTTTGTTTATTTCTATAGCAAATATTGCTGAAAGTAAAGCGTTTGACGCAAATATTGCTTTATGTTGATTCATTGTTAATCCGTTTATATCACTATACGGTTTGGTACGTGCTGAGAGTAAGTTTGCATCCTTTAAAAAGTGTATGAATAGACCTAACCATATACCGCTTATTATTTTGTCTTGCTTGGTTTTGAAGAATTCAACAAATGATTTTAAAAATTTGTTTTGGATATATATTCCTTTGTTTTCAAGGTGGATGAGTAAGTGGTACATAAATCTGAGCGCTAATTCAAATGTAAATCCTATTAGTATGGTGTGACTAAATATGTTTCTGTGATAGCCTGCTGAAACTTTCAAGTCAGTGTCTGGTAATCCACCTTCAAAGTCAAATCCTCCACCAAATACTAAAGCAGACAGAACAATTATTAGAAAATCCGAGATGCTTTCTTTTCTTTGTTCAAATGTCATTCCATCCCACACAGATTTTAATGCCTTAATTCTTAAAATTATGGTGTCCTTGAGTTTCTTTGCATCATCCAAGAGTTTGTCTTTTATTCTCAAAGGATTTCTAAGACTGAGAAGTTCTTTGAGGTATTTTGCGGTTATTATAGATAGGTCAACGAGCGCCTTTATGGTGTAAAACAAGTTTACTATCATGTGTTTTGTCGTAACTATGAATGCTTCTCTTAGAGATTGTAAAAATATTTTGCTGAGTTCGTTCTCATTGGTGTTCTCAAGTAAGTGTTTAATTTCGTTTTTTGATACAAGAAGAGTATTATTATTCATTCTTTCTTTCCTCCTTTAATCTATTGTCTGTTTATCAAGCCAACATAAAAACAGTCCGTTATCAATCAAATTTGTTCTGTACAGTGTATGCTGCAATGAATAATATCAAAGCTATTATCAAAGCTATATTACAAATTGTGTAATACTATTTTTACCTGGTCTGTTGGAATTGTCGTTATTATCTTTATTCTTAAATATACATGCACCTTTGCTGGAATGTTGTTTTTTAAAATTTGAAAGAAGTGTGGGGAGCTTCTCCAAGATTTCTTTACTTTATGAATCGATTTACCTTAAGACTCTGAACTTAGAGTTTTTGAAGATGTCTATTACTCTTCCTTCTCTTTCGATGATAAAAATATCCTTATACTTTTCGAATGTTCTGTTTTTTTCAATTAGTTTTTTTGGCACGTAATGTATAAATCCACTTCTTCTGGCTTTGCTGCGTTTGCCGTATCTGATGATCAAATAAACGTCTTTCTCCTCGAGCCTTAGTCTTCTAAGTTTATCTTCCGCATTGTCTGTTAAATAAATGTCTTGCATTGATATAACCATATTTGTCACCTCCATTTTGGTTTTTTCAAGTTATTATTAGACATTACGAGGACTAAATGTGTTTCCCTTGATTTTAAAATGAATAATAGCTTGAAATGAAAACTTATGAAGTTGAGAATATATTAAAATTTAGAATAAAAGAAATGGCTTCAGTATATTACCGAAGCCATTTCTTTATTTTTAATGTATTTGATGGGAATTAGTCTATTTCAACAATTACTTGTATATTAAGGTCTTTTCGTAAATTTGAGCCCTCCATTTCTGATTCGATATCTTTTTTAATTTTTTCTAATACTTCATCACTAGTATTCAAGTCTAAGTTTCTAACTAATCTTATGTGCAGCGTTTTTAAATTGCTCCCTTTTTTCCATTCTAACCACTCAGGAATTACTGCCGAAACAGATTTATGCTTTTCAAAATGGTTGAATTGTCTTGACTTAAAGGCTATTTTATCGATAATTTCAATTTCTTTTGAAGGTGATTCTATGTTTTCATATACAAAGTCTTCCAGCTTAACAGCAATTGTATCTATTTCATCTAATTCTTCTTTGTTTCCGTTGTTAGTCGTAATCAAAAATTTTAATGATTTTTCGATCTGCAATATTTGGTCGAACATGTTACGCGAAAGATTATAATTTCCATTCTTTAGTAACTCAACCAAATACAATATTTCATTTCTTGTTCTTTCTAAACGATTTTTGTGGTAGCTTTCTGTGATTATTCTATCGGCTTGGACATCTGTTCCGTCGATGAATTTCAACCATTTTGTAACATAGAGAGTTATTTTTTTCAATAGTTTATCTTCCGGATTGTATACATCATCCATTTTTCTCGTGTCTAACATCATTCTTTGGACAAATTTTGAAATTTTTCCGTTGATTTCACTATCGATACCCAAATATCCTCTGTGATATTTACTTATCAATTTGATTGATTGAACTATTTCGTCTGTTTTTTCTTTGAATATATCGCTTAGTTTTTCGCCTTTAAATGGTGTATTTATTGCTAGTATGTCGTAGAATGGATCGTCTATTAATTGAACAGTTAGTTCGTTGTGTAAGTCTCTGACCAACGAAGGTAATGAATCCAAGAAAAATGTTTTTCCATCTTTTCTTTTGAATTTTGGATAGGTGTGACCTAAATCGTGTACATTTATAGCAACACCTAATAGGAAGTAAAGAATATCTCTGTATTTTATGTTCTGATAAAATAACGAGTTTAATTCATCCTTAGAGAATGGTGATAAAAACTCTTCTTCACCAATTACGTTTATTAAGTTGACTGTGAATTCCATTAGTCTTTTGCTGTGTCTTTGAGAATGCTCAACGGTTTCTGGAATTTGGTCACCAATCCACATTAAAGACCATTTCTTTAGTATGCCTTCTCTTATGTAATTTTTTAATCTTTCGTCTTCAATTAAATTCAGGTACTTTTCTCCATACCCGAAAGGCATTTCTCTTTTTTCTTTAAAGCTTTTTTCTATCTTTTCAATAGGATAAAATGATATTATTTCAAAGTCTTTTACTTTTATGATGTTGTGCAATTCATTTGGTAAATTTAGTACAGATTTGTTTTTTGATTTGTACGTTTTCAAAATAGCACTCATTTCGTCAATGAAGTTGTAATCCCAGTCTATTCCAAAGGCAGGGAATTTGACAATTTCACTTTGTCTTTCGTATTTATAGTAAAAATCTCTTTTATTGAATAAAGCATACAATGCTAAGATTACTCCGATGTACTTAACACCAGGCGCGATGTCAATGATAACTTTTTTCTCTTTTTCAAATATCTTATCTAGCTTCTCCCATAATTCATTTAGCGTGTTCCTTGATGTTTTTTCATCGTCTGGGTTGAAGTTGATTTTTTCATATTCGACTTCTATATCAAATATCGTTTTAATTATGTATTTCAAATAGTAGTAAATTCTGTTTAAACCTTTTTCGTACTTTAAGCCTGATTTTTCATACTCTTCAATCTCTTCATCTGTTAGTTCTTCAAATGGTTCGTTTAAGATAAATATTACTTTTCTAATGTTCCAACCTTCTTTTCTTAGTAAATCTAAGGTTTGAAGTTCTGGTGAGTTGCTTATTACTACTTCTAAATTGTTTTTATTGTCGTTAAGGTCTTTCTTTATTTTTTGAAGGTTATTGTACTTTCTATTAATAGCTTGTCCTGATGGCATAACTACCGTAACTTCGTCTGAAAGTTTGTTCACAAGAAATTCTGTAAATTTCACAAATGTTTCCAAGCTCTTTTCTCCTTGTATTTTTCTTGCTATGTTTTTGTTTTCAAACTTTTCGAAGTTTCTTTCGTGGATTTTTTCCGCGCTATCAATTCCATACAATTTCAAATCATCGAAATTGACTCTAGTGCTTTTTTCTTCAACTTCAAGGATGTGGTAGTGCTCAATGTCGTATTTTAATTTGTCTTTGAATTCGATGTATTCATCTAATGTTATTTCTGGATCATCTGAAATAAAGTATCTCAATTTGGCGACTAACGGATAATCAAATAAGGTATTTACCAATTCATCATTTGGAAATATTGTTTCTTCTCTTTCTTCCCTCTCCAAAGCATTATTTGTTTTTACTTTTGTAGTTCTTGTCCATTTTTTCATAATTCCTGTTTTCTGGGGGATCAATTCTAACCTTACTCTTTCTTCTTCACTTTCTTCATTTTTCAGGTACCACTGGACTATACCAATTTTTTTGTAAGCTATTTTTTTCAATTTTATTATTTCTGAACTGTCTGATATAATATATTTCCATTCTCTTTCTATCATACAACTCACTCCTGTTGTTAGTTGTTGTTAGTTGTTGTTAGTTTTATATTTCTATATGTCTATCTAAAATAATATCCAAACCTTCACTTTGTGCGAGATTTATGGCGTTTCTTAATATGCTTTCTAATTCTCTGAAATTGCCAGGGTAATCGTAACTTTCCAATTTTTCTATAGCTTCTAATGCTATTTTTTCAATTTGATATTTTCTCGTTTCTTTATCGTAATGATTTATGTATGGGTTCAAAAGTATGAAATTTATGAGAAATCTGAGGTCTTCTTTTCTTTCTTTCAACGAAGGGACCCTTATCTTGTACTTGAACCTATAGTAAAGGTCTTCCCTGAAGTTTCCAATTTTGATTTCTCTCTTGAGGTCTTTGTTCGTGGCAGCGATTATAAACGTCGGAGCAAGAAACGGGTTACCGTCGTATCCGTCCGGTCTTATTTTAAAATTATCAAGATAAAGTAAGAGTTTTGTTTGAACATTGGGCGGTATTTCAGCAATTTCATCTAGAAAGACACACTTTCCAACATTTGAAAAGATTATCCCTTTTTTATTAATCGCGCCTGTATATGCTCCTTCTCTTGTACCAAACAATTCTGAGTCCACGAGATTTTTTTCAATGTTAACAAGAGAAAATTTATACACACTATCTTCGGTAACCCTCGAACCAATTATCTCGGCTATTAAACTCTTACCAGTACCTGTATCTCCTTCTATTAGAAGAGAAGGAAGGAATATGTTTTCAGATTGTTCAAAGAATTTTTTTAATTTTTCATCATTTAATTTTTTATCAATTTCTTTAATTTCATAAGTATCTGCTATTTTTCTAATTTCATCGAATATTTTCTTATACGTCTTGTACGCTTTTCTGAAGTCTTCTATTATTTTTCTCAACGAGCTTACAAATTTTTGCATAGACGGGTCAAGAAAGATCGATATGTACTTGTTTCTCTTGAAAAATTCATATCTGTCCTCAAATTCGATGTCTGCTAGTTTCCAATTTCTTATTTCTTTATACGGGATTTTTTTGTAAAGGGTGTCGCTGTTTTCTAGTTTTTCAATTTTTTTGTATGTTACATCCCTTATTATTTCTTTAATTATTTTCTCAAATTTTCCGAGTTCTTCGTATTCAAAGCATAATCTTTCTTTTCGAAAAATGCCCAATATATCAAAATCCAAGAATTTATCGAAAATTTTTCCGTCTATTCTTTTATCAACAATCAAAATTATTTTTTTGCCCTTCAGTTTTTCTTCGTCCTTTATTTTTGCAGGGTTTCTTTCCATCAAGCTCTCTATGTGAACTATAGCGTATTGTGAGTCATCGATGTTGTTGGTAAAAATTTTGTCTATGTCTATATTTTCTCTTTTGCTTTCAAATTGTCTTTTTAAAGATTCTTTTACTAAATCAATAAAATTTCTCTCACAACTACTATCGATTAAATTTGGACTTACGTATATCATACTCATACCTCCTGGAAGAATTTCATGTATTCCTGGAGAGTATCTCTTACTATAGAGCTTTTATCAAAGTATTCTTTTATCTCTCTAAATTTTTCCCTTGTCCAATTATCAGATTTTCCTGAAAAATTGGCTATAGCGATTAGGAATTCACCTATAAATTCTTCGATGTTTTCGAATTTTCCAAGGCTTCCCTTTTTCAAGCTGTTTATGTAATGGTGGTTTTCATATATGAAATTGACTCTGAATTCTCTATTTATTTCCAAATCGATATTTTCAAATCGTCCTTTTGGTGGTTTTAGCGAGGAAATAGGCATTACATCGCCATTTGGAAGTTTTATTGAGTAATTGAATGTCAATTCCTTGCTAATTATTATGTTACTTTTCGCTGTTCTTTTATCAGACGCCAAAGCGTAAAGTCTTTCTTTTTTTATATTTTCAAACCAAGGGAATGTCTTTAAAATTTTCTTTAGCTCCTCGTACGCTCGATTGTTGTTTGTGAAGTTTATTAACTCATATTCGTATATGTCCCCATCTTTGACTTTGACTATTTGAAAGCCTATTTTTCTTTTGCTTATTATGTCAACCTCGGGGTTAAATTCTATATTTTCTAGGTTTTTTAATCCCCTTTCGGATGTATCCTCTGTTTCTTCTTCGAAAGTTGTTTCTTGGAAGTCCTCTTCTTCAGACTTTGTGAATTCTATATTCTGTGTATGACTCAAAAATTTCTCTTTCTTCTTAGATTTTTCATGCAATTTCCTTTGTTCCATCACATATCCCTCCAATAGAATGAGTATTCAATTCTTGGATGTGTTTCACGGTATATTTTTCCGCTTTCTAATTTTCTTAATACATCCAAGCCACTTTCAAAAGTCATGCAAGTTAGAATACCTCTCAGTTCAAAATTTTCAAAGTATTTATCAATACCACTAATTCCATATTTTGTTTTTAAATAATTAGCAAGTGTGTATAGTATTTCAAAATAAATTGATTTTGAGTCTAGGTATTTGAATAAGCTATTTTCTTCACCGTACTGCGCTTTGAATTCTTTATCTGCCTGTTTTAAAAATTCAAAGTAACTTTCTGACTGAAAAGCGTTTTTGAATATTATGCTGCTAACTTTTTGCATGTTTATTCCCATGCTACCTGAGTGGAATGTCTCCATCGAAAGTTGTGTACCTCTCTCACCAATTACGTGTCCAGCACTTAGACCTATTGGTTCACCTTCGTCAAATTCTTTCAATTTTGATACGTCAAATCCGGCATATTTTTTGCTTATATAAAATTTACCTGAATCGTCAAGTTCCCGAATCTTTGGTGAAAGAACTGTAAATTCATCTGGTAAAATGTTTTTGTTTTCTGGGGTTAGAAATACTATCTGGTCGTCGATTTTTACGTATCTATAAAGCCATCTATCTTTCCCGAATTCTTTTAGTTCTGACAAGTTTACGTTGTATTCAATGTATTCTTCGAAGTTTGCGGTATAAACATTACCAAGAAATTCGATTAGTTTTCTTGTGAAATATCCTGCATCAGCAACTTTGAGCTTTTTGTCCATAAGTGTTCTTCTTGCTCTTCTTGCGATACCATTATTTACATCAAAATAGTCTTCTGCTTTCAGACCTATTACAAAATTGTCTTTTGAAACTCCGGCAATTTCTTTGTTTAATTGATTGTATTGTGTGTCTTTTCCTCTACATTTCGATTCCCTTATTTTTTGCATGCTTCCTTTGTCTTGTATTATCTCGTATATGCTTAGTGTTAAGTTTTGTTCAGTTGCTTTTTTGAGGTCTTTTTCGATAAGGTTCTGGTTGATGAATTCTTTTAATTTTTCATATTCTTTGTTTTGCGCAAGTTCTCTGATTTGCTCTTCGTAGTATTCTTTTATTTTCTTTTTGTTATTGCCTGTAACTAAGTAATTTCCATACACGAAATCTTGGTCTATGGAGTAAATTAGTTCACCATTTCCTAATTTGAATGAGTTTCTTGAAGGGAGCATTTTTTCTAGTTCTTCCCTCATGTCACCGACAATTTTTGTGTTTGGGAAGTAAACTGCCATAGTATCGCCGTCGAAGTCCGCATTAAATCCTTCACAAACGACAATTGGCAATCCTATTGTATAGTTATGCCAGAATCTTGGTTTGAAGGATTGTATGGAGTGTCTATGTAGTGATGGCTGTCTGTTTAAAAGTACATACAAATCTTCGTTCTCTAACTTTTTGTTTAACAACTTGGCTATTTCCTTTCTTTTTTGGTAATTACCTTTCAAAGCAGCCAATTTATCAAATTTATCAATCCCTATATCCGTAATGTCTATCCATTCAAGCCCAAATTCTACAGGGAGCAGAATGGTGTCCATGTCAACTTTTAAGTCATATTCTTCTATATATGAAAGTGGTTGTGGAGTAATAACAGTTCGACCAGAGAAGTGTAATCTTCTCGCGATTAAAAAGCTTCTCAGGTAACCATCTTTTGTGAAGAGTAATTCTTTGAATTGTTCCTCAAAACGCTTTAGTTTATGCGGCTCATTCAGAAATTGTATCTTTTCTTTAATTTTTTCAAAAATTTTATCTAGTGTGTTTTCATTACTCTCTGAACTTTTTCTATCTATGTTTTCTTTTTTCATTCCAATGATGTCACCGTATTTTTTTATAAATTTCTCAAGTTTTTCTTTGTAATCCTGTTTGTTTCCGTCGTTTCTTATTGCTTCTAAAGCCTCAAAGTCTTTTTTCATCTTTTCAACTCTATCTTTAAATCCATTGTTAACCATTTGGAAGTTATCTATGGCAAATTTGGTGAAAACCAACTTGCTGTACTTTTTGAATTTCATTTTAACAAATTCACTTATTTCTTCATTATCAGAAATCTCAGAGAATTTTTCTTCAAACGAAGCGGCTGATTTCATGTATTCCGGTGTTTCGATGTTTATGTTGAAAAATTTCATTAGTTTTTTGAAGTACTCCTCGGGATATCTTTCGAATTCTTTTTTTGTTTTTTCACCAAGGTTTTTACTTGCAAAGAGTTTAATTAAGTTTCTGTTGTTGTAAGAATACAAAGACCAAAATTCCATTTCGCCGAACCTTTGACCACCCATTCTTGATCTACCTTTTAAAGGTTGATAAGTTATATCACTCTCTCTTGCAAATGAAACAACATGGATTTTGTCTCTCACACAGTGGTCTAATCTTATAAAGTATTGGTATCCGGCTGTTAGGAGCCATTCTTTGTCTTTGTATTTAACTTTGAACCGTCCGTATTCATCTGAGCCTAATTTTTTCAATTCTTCAAGTAGTTCTTCTTTGTACTGATAACCATTTTCAAGTGGTTGGAATGTATCTTTTTTGAAGTTTCCAAATTTAACAGCCATGCTGAAGTGGGTTTCATAAAGTTGGCCCAAGTTCATCCTTGATACAACACCTAATGGGCTTAGTATAACGTCGACGATGTGTTCTTGACCGTTAATGACTACTTTTGGCATTTCACTATCGGGAACTATTTTTGAGATAGTTCCCTTGTTACCGTGTCTTCCCATGAGTTTATCTCCCACTTCAGCTTTTTTATTTACTAAGAATTTAATTCTTATCTCCACGGTCCCCTTTAGTTTCTTGTCATTATCTGAAAAATCTTCGTCAAATTCAGAATATGGTATAATTGGTTGGTCTGGGAGCTTTAAGATTTTTGCAGGATATCTTCCTTCGTATTTTATTTCTCTTTCTTTTTTACCATTTAATTTAATCTCCATTAGCACATCGCTATAACTTACAGTATCTCCTTCTCTAACTTTCCATGTGATTTCGACATATTCATTTTTGTTCTTTTTGTAAATCCAGGTATTTGCTTTGGTAGAAGGAAATTTATCCTCGAAGACTTTGACTATGTATGTCTCTTCTTCTTCAACGTTTGCTTCAAGTTTTTGGGCAAAACTTTCAGAGATTACTATTCCATCCTCAAAGTTAAATCCATCAAATAGTCCGTATACAACTAAACCGTTGACTCCTACATTATCTTTTTCAAAACCAGTTGAAATGATTGGTTTTTCGCTCTTTTCTAGTCTTATAGCCTGCTTCAAATTTTTCGACCCCATTAAAATTCTTGCACCGTCTGAATGGAGAATAAATGGAATTTGTTTTGTGGCGAATGATAATATTTCTTTGCTTTTTTTGAAGTTTAAATTTTCAAAGTCGTATTCTAAGTCATCTGCATAGACTAAGCTTAATGTCAAACCTATTTTCTCAGATTCCGGAGTTTCCAATAAGTCTACAATTCCATTATGGCTTTCGTGAGGCAATCTAATGTTTTCGTTCACGTTATCATTGGGGTAGACTACTTTTCTGGGGTTTGAGTAATATTCTATGTAATTTAAGTTATCAGGAAGGAAGAAAATGGGGATTTTTTGAGCGATGTAACTATCATCGCTTTTTCTATAGTATCTGAAAAATTTTACACCTATTGTTTTGGAGAGTTCATTTAGGTAGGTTAATTGAGGGTCATTGCTTTCAGGATAATCTTTTGCCTTGCGTTCCACTTCGTTTATTACTCTCAAAATTCCTGAAAGGAACGCAAGGTAATATCCCTGCAAAATAATTGCTTTTGATAAATCAAGTATTTTTGAATCAGCTGTTTCTTCCGAATCTTCGGATGATACAAATTTATCAAATATTACAAAGGGAGAATAAACCCTTCTGTTGAGGGAGTAGAAGTATCCATCATCATCTGGAATTAGAAGCATTACGTTTTCTGCTCTTTTTTTCAATTTATCTTTGAAGTAGAATTCCACATCGTAAAGATAGCCAACAAGTTTTTCTTCACCGTCGATTTGTTCGTATACCTCTCTTTTATCTTTGAAATAAAATTTGGAGCTTTTGATGTTCTCTAGTAACTCCTGGTTGTTCTGAACACTTTTAAGTTCCTCGGTTTGCATGATTTTTTCGCAAACCTTTGCTAGGAAAACGTCCAAAACTTTTTCAATATCAATGTTTCGGAAAGCCAAGAAATTCATCTTAATCTCCCCTCTATTGAAATTGTTTTGACAAAATTCCTAACCCTACAAGTGCAGGGTTAGGAAGACTAAAATTATTTTTAATTTTAAAATTTATCACTTAAGTATTCTTCAAGCTTTGACTTGATGATTTCCAATTCTAGTTCATTTCTTGCTGTTGTTTCTATTTCAAGGTGTACTAAACCATTTTTGGTGTTTAATATGACAACTATTTCGTTGCCTTTTGTTTTGATTTTGAATCCTTCACTTTTTTCGTTCTCGGAAAATTTTACAACTCTAGCATTTGTTATATACTTGAACTCACTAAATAATTCTTCTAAGTTGTATTTATCAATAACATGATTTAAATTTCCTCTTTTACCGCTTGAAATGAATTTAAATTCTTTGTCTCTCTCTTTTAATTCTACATGTTTTTCCAAGAAATATAATTTGTTCTTTACAACTTCTAAATAAATCTGGCCCATTGTGCTTATAGCTATGTAATCAGTATCGTCGATTTTTTCTATGTCAAAGAATATCTTCGTTTCTTCGGGTAGACTTTTGTACAAATCTTCAACATCTTTCAGAGGTACTAAGTTTTCTCTTCCATCAAATTCTTCAAATAAATTTTTAGCTAAAAAGTACCAGCTGTGGTCCAAATCAATTGGTAATGGTTCAAGTTCAATAACTTCTGGAAATGTTTCAAATCTGTAGTAAACTGGAACTTTTAATCCTTGGCCTAAGGTTAAGGCAAAGGCAATCTGTGCTTTGTATCCACCTGTTGCGTTTATGATTACATTGCCTATATGAAGCTTTATTATCTTTGCCATTTCTTTAATTAAATTTTTTAGACCGTATATTTTGAAATCTTGAGGCCTTGAATCGTCCAGCTTCTCAACAACAACAACTTTTACGTTTTCAAATTTGAAATCTTTAACCGATTTGAAGTAACCTTCAAGAATTTTTCCAATTTTTCTCCCATCTTTTGTATCAGATACTAAAAAGTATATATTTTTTCTTTCATGTAAATATCCTTTTTTCAAAATGCTGACAGTAGAATTTATCTCAGCACCGTATTTTCTTGACATTTCTGGATCTTCGTCTAGGTTTAGATAATAATCTATTATCTTGTCTATGTTTTCATTGTCAAAATCATTCTTCAACCCGGTACTTTGCAAATTACCAATCATACTTGCGCCAACTGTGCAAATGATTGTGTTCATAACCACTTTCACCCTTTCTTTTTGTTTAATATTATTATAGCATTAATTACGTAAAATATTCCACACGTTCTAAAATCTTATCGAAATCCAAAATTCTATCTTTTGGATCTTCAGCAATCAAATCTTTTATTAATTTCCTTAGTTCTTTTTTTTCGTCTTTTCTTTTTTCATTGATATACAAATTTGAAGAGTTGACTAAATCGTCTGTTATATTTCCAAAAAAGTGTTCGCCCTTGGTGAATATGTCAAATAACAAAACACCTAACTGGTAAGAAAAAATTCCAACGGCGTTGACTTTTGTTTTTCCACCACTTTTGATGTATTCGACCAATTCTGGTGGGGAATACCTTTTATTTATAACATCACCATAATACTTAACTTTTGTAATCACTGGGTCATCTAAAATGCCATCAATGTGTCTTACTATGTACCTCATTCCGTTTATCTTTATGTTGTCATCTTTTTGGACAACTATGTGTTTATGATTTAACCCTATATGGAATAAACCTTTCTCGAAGATATCTTTCTGGAAAAATATTAGATGTCGAATAACACCTCTCATTACCCTTTTTAATATAACTTGTTTATTGTGCCCTCTGTATTCTTCTTCGTCTTCGTAATCATCATCACTAAATTTGTTTCCCCAATTTTCAAAAGGTGTAAAGTATTCTTTTTTTATCGCACTAGTCATTAAAAAACCGTTGTAGTAATCAACTATAATTGCTTTTTGGCCTATTTCTTTGATGTAATCATAATCCACTATCTCATGAAGTCTGTTGTTCAGTAAAACATTGTTCACATAAATTATTCTTTCAACTAACTTATCATTATATTTATCTTTTTCTTTATCTCCTGTTTTCCTAACAACATATCCTAAAAAGTTTGTTTTGTTGAACTTGTCGCTTCTAAGCATTACTTTGTCAAAAGTTTTGCTATACATTGAAATATCTTCCATGTTCTTAATTTCTTTTTTTGTCATCTCATCACGTGTTAATACGTACCATTCCAATGTCTTACCTCCTTTTAACTTTTATTCCAAACGCATTATTGGGGCTTATCCCAAGAAGAATATCCCCATCATCAATTTCGTATTTTGTGTTTTTTTCCAACCTTGTCTTATTTAAATACACTATGTTGCTTGATATGTCCGTAACGTAATATTTATCGTTTTCTCTAAGAATTTTAAGAATTAGTCTTGAAAATTCCTTTTGTGAGTCTATCGAAGAAATATCTATATCAACAAATCCCATGGTGCTCGATTTTCCTATCACAGTTTCATCGTTTTCTATTTTTTTAGCCATAAATAGGACTTTGTTATAGTAAATTTCCAGTTCCATAGATTTCTCATACTCCATAGATTTTTCTTCGTCGAATAAATTTTCAAAGTAATAGTTGCGAAGCATTTTCATTCTCACCTCCTTTCTTGGCATTTTGTTCGCACTATCAGAATATCTCGTTAATTAACTTATCTATATCTTCATCGTTTTCTATATAACCTTCGTCGTTTATTTTGGTTGATGAATTCGAAGCTGCTATTAGTAATGTACTTGGTATTTGGTTATTTCTGATGTATTCATCCTTTATTCTTCTGTAATTCTCTATTATTTCGTCTTCACCTATTTCTTCTGCTAGTTCTATTATCTTGTCCAAAGTCTTTAGAACGGCTCTTTGGTCATTCTGGCTAATGTACTCATTTAGTAAATCATCGTACTTCTTTATTGCACATCTTTTCGCTGTTTCTTTTACACTTAGGTATTCATAACTTGCTTTCTCTATATCTGTTGTCATTTCTATTATCGCATCTATTTTTTGCTCTTTTCTTTCGCCTGTTGTTGGAATGGTATAGCTTAATTTCGCAGTTAATACTCTGAATTTGCCATCGTATGGATTCTTTGGAGCAGGTATTGCTATTTCAAATATATACTTATATAATCTATTGTTTTCTATGTCGTCTAATTTGATTTTGTAAGTTCTTGCTGAATCTAATTTCATCTTTCCATAGTATGTAGTTTCAGGTACGGCTCTGTAAAATTCGTTCATTCTTACCTCGTTTGATACATTTATTTCCAATTCCACGTCATTTACAACCACTGATTTTGCTCTCTTTAATACTGTCTCAAATACCTTTATTGCTTGCGCTCCAGAATTTATCCAATCAGTTGTTCCGCGGCTTGGTTTGACTAGTTTCTCGATGAATGAGTAGTTGAAATTATGTCCCATTCCCAAAGCAGTTATACTTATGTTTTCTTCAGCAATCAATTGGCCTTCTCTTATTCCGTCTTCTTCCGTATCTTCAACAGGCAAACCATCGGTTAAGAATATTATCTTCTTAGTGTTTCCTGTATTCACTTTAAGTATTTCTCTTGCCATTCTCAATGCTGCAGATATATTTGTGCTTCCAGATTCACTGTAAGCTCTTTGGAGTACTCTTTCAAAATCCGCTCTTGATAAGTTTCTTGCATGGTCAAGAAGTTTTATTGGTACTGCATGGTAAATGACAAGGCTTATAGTATCATCTTGTGTAAAGTAATCGTACAAATTCTTTACCGCTTCAACTGCCACATCCAGTTTTCTCTTAGTGTATTCTATATATTCTCCCATAGATCCAGATACGTCTAATACTATACAGAAATCTGTTCCTTTGACCTTGAACTCTTCTTTTCTTAGCTCATCACCTGGTTTGATTTCTAATAGTAAATTTACATAAGTATCTTCTTTTGTACCAGAATAAATGTAAGGTTTGTCAAAAGTGTAAGTTAAAACTAACTCTTTCAAGTTAATCACTCCTTTCCAAAGTTTTAGTTTATTTCAGGAATTACAATCTCTATACCGAAACTTCTGTTTAGAATAACTCTGTCACCATTTTTCAGCTCTTTTCTTTCGTTATACTTTATAAGTTTATCCCCTAGATACATTGGCATTTTTTTACTGAGTCTAACAATGTAGTATTTACCATTTTCTCTTACAATTTTCACGTGCTTTCTGCTAATAATCTTTTCATCATCGAATTTTCTAAGGTTTACATCGACTCCAAATAAACTTCTTCCAACTATTATTTCATCGAGTGAAAAGCTTTCTTCAATAATTAAATTCTTTTTCTTAAATATTCTTAGTGTTATGCTTTCATAAGACTTAGATAATTCCTCTTTATCTATATCTAAGTTTTCTTGATTACTCTGAGCAGTTTGAGCGTTTTCAATTTGGGTACTCTCTGTTTTGTTAACTATTTCTTCTAATTCTCCCAAATTTTCCATTCCAAATACATTTATCAAATTTTCTATTAATTCTTCTGGTGTATCTGATGGTGTATTTGATTTTTCAGTTTTAGTCTTTGAGTTTTCAATATCTCCAAATATTTCTTCCAATTTGTAAGGTTCTGGTAGCTTTTCTTCTAAAGGTTCCAAAAATCCACCGCATTCACAAAAGTCTTCTTTATAACTTTTTTCAAACCTTCTTCCACAGTTTTTACATACTTTTACCAACTGTCTCACCCCTTTCTTTGTTAATCGTCTATTTTATTTCCAAATTATTATTAGACATTTAGTACTAAATATTCAAAAAATCATTTATTCAAAATATTATTTTGATTCTTGTGAAAACTCTGGTGTTAGGAGAATCAGAGTGACGTTGTCATTTGCATCGTTAAAGTCTAATGTGCTTATTACTCTTTGGCTAACTGCTTTGAGAGTTTTTAGTTCTTCCAACATTTTTAAATAGTCTTTGAAGAAGTTTTCTTCTTTCTCTTCTTGATTAAAACCGTTCCAATAATCCAACACCCCATCTGAACTTATGAATAGTGTTTCGTTGTTTAATAACTTTGTTTTATTGAAGTAGAATTTAATTTCATCACATACTATTTCATTATTTTCTATTTTGTATTTACCTATGTACTGCGTTAAGCTTGAATCGCTATCATTTATTTTTTCCTTATTTAAGAGTCTTAATGTTTTCACGTTATGCTCGACGTTTAGTTTTGTAAAGTAATCGTTTGATATGACGTAAATGTTTGAATCTCCAACAGAACAGATGTAAATGTTGTCATCTTCCATAACCACCGCAGCTAAAGTTGTTGACATTATTTCACCTGGTAATAAGTTCTTGCTCAATTCTTTTGCTTTATCAAGTATTTTTTCGTTAGCTTTATTTATTACTTTTTCAAAGAATCCTCTAACTTTCTCGCTGTCGAGCTTACTTTCCAAAGTCTCTATTTTGAACTCTTCCCATTCTTCTTTTAGTACATCTCTTGTTATGTTAGACGCTAATTTCCCATTCCCGATTTTCGCTGTTGATACTCCGTCCATAACTGCAAATATTGCTTTGTTTTCGAATATATCACAATAATAAGAATCTTGATTTGAATCATCTACGTAGTCATCTTCTGGTTTTAATTTTCTTGTACCTTCGAAAGTTCTAAAAGCTCTTTTTATTTTTACGACTTTTTTTTCTTCAATTTGTCTTCTTTCTTTTCTCTTCACTGCTTTTATTAACTCCTCTTTAGAAGTTCTTATGCTATAAATGTTTTCGTATGATTTTTCAAACCATTTTACTAAATCATATTCTCCCTCTTCTATTAGTTTATGTCTTACAAAGTGCTTCTTGCTCTTGAAGTTGTTTATTAATCTGTACTCGTTTCCAAATTTTAGCTGTGCGAATAGTTCAGCGATGATATATGAATTGTTGTTTTTGAAGTCAGAATTTTTACTTTTCAAGGTAATTGGCATATTGAATGTTGATAAATCAAATAAGTCATTCTGCGCAAAGATTGGATAATATACAAATATGTAAGGTTCGAAATTTTCATCTAGATAAATTGACTTTGGGTCGATAATGAAGAATTTATAACCTTGTGTCTCAGTTTCTTCGAAAATTTCCATTATTTTGAATATAACTTCCACAACTCTATCTTTGTTTACTTCTAATGCTTGCGTTACAGGTTTTAATGTTTCATCGAAAAGGAACCAAAACTCATTATCTGGAATCAACTCTGAAACAATTGGTAAGACTATCCTTTTTATTCTCGGCCTTTTGCTAAATATATTAAAATCCTTACTCCAATTAATTCCCTTGAACTTTAATAGCTTTTCTTCAGAAATCATACTTTGTACAAATGCCATACACTTACCTCCTTTTCGTGTTTAATATTCTTAATGCGGTGATAACATCTTTCAGCATATTCTTAGCGTTTGAATACCTTTTTTCTGCCACGCTTTGCGTAGCTTTTTGTATTATTCTTACTATTGATCCTTCCACATCTAAAGAATTAAAGTCTAACTTGTCAATTAAGCCTTTTGCATTTATGAAATTTTCTAAAGGCTTATCAGAGAGTAGTTCGAACATCATTATTCCTAACGAATACAAATCAGCTCTTCCATCGAATGGAAGTGTTTTATCCTTAACTTCAGGTGGCATATACCCAGGTGTTCCCACCCCCCTGTTTATGATTTTTCCATTTTCTTCGAATTTTATGGCAACACCTCCGAAATCTATCAATGTAAAGCTTTTGTTCGGGCTGATAAGTATGTTATCTGGTTTTAAATCTTGGTAAATGAATGATACATTATATTTCTTTTTAGCTGTATGGTGCATCATCGAAAATATTTTCAATAACTGCTTTGCGAGTTTTAGTACTTCTATTTGCCATTCTATCGACCTTTTATCTTTGACGTTCTCTCTAACGTAATTTGATAAGGTTGTACCTTCTATGTACTGTAAAACTATGTATGGTTCGTTAAAAGCATACTCTGGTAAGAATTGTTTGCCCGGAATTATGTTACCTTCGGGCCATAGAATAGTTGGGTTGTAACCTAAGACGTAGTCACGTATGATTGGAATGTTAAATAAACCAATACTGTTCAAAGCTGCCAAAATGTTTTTTTCATACTCTATCTCTTTTCTTCTTTTTTCTATAATAGATGCATTTTCCAAGTTTGTTCTTTTTATTTTTCCTTTGTAATTTGTAGCTTTGATTAATACCTTTCTTCCGAGTATTTTTTTATCATTTGCTATCAGAATCAAACCAAATCCAGTATTGGCACTTAAAATATCCACTATTTCATAACGACCTGCGATTTCCTTTGGGAGTAATATATTTTTCCCATTTTTGATAATGTTAAGTACCTCGTCCTTCAACTTATCACCTCGCTTTCCATAGTCTTCTAGCGCCCATGTTATTATCAGACATTTAACTTGTATTATTATCTAAAAACCTGAAAAATAAGGATGAATCAATACATTATACTTTATTCCTGATTCAGGTTTTAAATCAAATTGTGTAAAAATAACCCCCATTCAATTTTTCGATTGAATGGGGGTTAAAGGTTGGTTGTATTTTGTAAGCTCCAAATTATTATAAGACATTTATTAAACTTTAACATCCTAAAGCCTTATAAATTCTATAAATTTTCAACTTCCATTTTTAGATTTTTAAGTATCTTTTGGTAATCTTCTTCACCAAGTTCTACTTTGTCCATAAGTTGTTCAAGTTCTCTTGTGAAGTCTTCTCTTACAAATTTGAATTTCTCTGGACTGGAGTTTAAGAATTTGTACACTTTCTCACCTAGCGGTGTTGGTAGTAAGTATCCTTCTTTTTCTACGACGTATCCTCTCTCAAGTAATCGACTTACGATTGTTGCATATGTAGATGGTCTTCCAAGACCTCGTTTTTTCATCTCTTCTACGAGTGTACCTTGTGTGAACAAAGGTACTTTCGGAATGCTATAGAAGGATTTATAATTCACCACACTAACTTCCCCAGTAGGTATTTTCGTAAGTTTGATTGGGAATATTTTGTTGTAACCTTCTTGGATGATTTCTTCATATATTTCAAATGTCTGCTCTTTGTCGAAGGCTTTGACTGTAATATCACAAATTTTAACTACAACATTTCTCATTTGAGATGATATGAATCTTTTGAATATTAAATCATAAATTTTCAAGTGATCTGGCGTAAAACCTTGAAGTTCACCTGAGTAAATCATCGATTTTATATCTTCGACATCAAGTACCCTTGTTGGTCTTATGCATTCATGCGCTCCACCTTCGCCCCATGTTCTTCCTCTAAAATACTCTTCACCAAATTGTTCAGCTATATAACTTTTTGCAACGCTTATTCCAACATCTGATACTCTCGTAGAGTCTGTACGATGGTATGTGATGAATCCTCTTTCGAACAATTCTTGGAGTATTTCCATCGTTCTTGAAACAGAAATTTTGTACTTTTCGGAAGCGTCTTTCAATAGCGCGTCTGTTGTGTAAGGCGGAAGCGGTGATTTTTCTTGGACTTTTTCCGAACTTTTGGTTATTTGAATGTACTTTAGGCTATTGTAAAATTTCTGAGCTTTTTGCTTGTCTTCAAATTCAAACTTTATATCAAGCCCATATCTTTTTACAGAAACAATATGTATCTTTTTCCGATTTTCTTTTGCTCTTTCTATAACCCAACCCAAAACAGGGGTCTGTACTCTCCCCGCGGAAAGTGAGCTTTTTGAAAAGATTTTCTGGATAAGCTGGGAAAGTTCGAAACCGACCCATCTATCGGATATCCGCCTTACGACCTGAGCTTTCACAAGGTTTTCATTAATATCCCTTGATTCTTTAAGTGCGTTGAGTATGGCTTTTTTAGTTATTTCGTGGAATTCCATTCTCCTGATTTCTTTCACAAAAGGTGTACACAGATTTTTTAAGTCCCAAGAGATTTTCTCCCCTTCTGTGTCAGGGTCAGTTGCCACAAGTATCATATCGAATTCTTTGCTAGCATCTCTTATTCCTCCAATTATCCTTTCTTTTTTCTCTATAGGTTCATACACGGGTATGAATTTTTCTTTCTCGATAACGCCAAAATACCCTATTTCCTTGTTCAAGTCCAACACATGACCAAACGAAGCTGTTATCACTAGGTATTTATCTTCGGTTATTACCTCATAGAGTTCTTGACCATTCACATTCCTTGAGATTGGTTTTCCAAAGAAGTTTGCAATGGTCCAAGCTTTGTGAGGTGATTCTACTATGACTAATACAGGCTTTAAGAAATCGTCCCGTCTGCCTTCTTTCTTCCTAACTTTTTCTCTGTCCTCGTCGATTTGTCTTAAAATTTCATCTATGTTAATGCTACGAGCTTCTTTAAATGTAATATCTGTACTGAACCACCATCTACTTTTCTTTAATAGGTTGTTCAAAACTTTTTTGTCGTCAACAAGAATATAACTTAATCCTTTTGAAATTCCACCAACGTAAAGTCTTGAAGTCCTTCCAGAAGCTTGGAGATATCCTGTTATATCTGAAACAACTAGTATCCACTTTTCATCTTCTTGCCTTAAAACAACTTCATCTGAATTACTTATTTTCTCATGTATTTCTTTCGAAAGTATGAAATTTTTTATTTCGTTTTTTAGCTCGTTAACTTTATCAACAGGAGGATTTGGCATTGAAGAAAATTTCTTCAACGCTTTCATCCATTTATCTACAAGGGAAACTTTTTCCTCTAAGTTCTTATCCCTTGCGATAAGTGGTCTTATAGAAGAAAGTGCGAGTAAAAGGTGCTTTACATTACCTTCGATATCAAGATTAACAACGATTTTAGGTACGCCATAAAAAACCGCGTACCTTATAACCTCTGGCATGTCTAATCCCCTTGCTAAAGGATTCCTGTAAGAAGATATACCGATAAGAACTTCTATTTCACCTTTTCGGTATTTTTCTAAAACTTCTGGAGATAAGTTTTCGTATGTCTCGGTTTTTATCCCATTACTCTCAAGTAAGTTTTTAATGTAATCTACAAGTTCTTTTCCAAAATTAGATGAAAGAAATACAAGTCCACCCTTTCCTAATCTTTTTACTGTTCTAACAAGTGCATCGTCAAGATTTTCTACTTCTTCGTAAACGTCTTCCACATTTCTTAAATAGAATATAGGTCTGCCAACATCAAAAGATAAGAGTTCTTTGAATAATCTTATTCTCTCGGATTTTGGGTCACTAGTTGCGGACGCTACCACCATTACTCCTTTGGCTTTGTTTGCAATTTTTCTCACTTCTTCTTGCATTGTTTTTACTTTCTCTTCATTCGCTTGTGTTCTCTTCATTTTTATGTAATTCATTGTAAAGCTTATGTCTTTTTCGTCAAATCCTAAAAGATACAATGCTTTATCGATATTTTTTGCCGTCTTTAAGAACGAATCAACATCATCTACAAAAATAAAAGCGAAATCCTTGGGGATGAGGTCAACGTTTTTATAAAGGAACATCGAAGATGTAATTAGTATTTTGAAATCACCATTAGATAATCTTTTTTTCTTTTCTTCTCTTTCTTTATTACTCTCATCAAGCCCAAAAACAAGTAAATCGGATTCTTTAACTTTATCTTTTAATTTCTCATAGCTTTGAAGAATGAGAAGTTTTGTAGGTAATATTATGTACGATCTTTTGCCTCTTTTGGAAAAATATAAAGCAGTAGCAAGCCCCCACGAAGTTTTACCTATTCCTGTGGGGGCAAGTAACGCAAACGACCTTCCTAAGAGTAATTTTCTAGCCCAGAATTTCTGAAGTTCCCAAGGCTCAAATCCAATAAATTTTCTGAATACCTTTTCCCAATCATTGTACCTTTCCTTTAAAGAGCACAAATCATATTTTTCTTCTTTTATGTGTTCACACAAAAATTCTTTTGAAACTTGCTGGGGCAAGCATTTTTCGCAAAGTAAACCATTCAACAATCTCTCAGAAGTTATATCTCCCCCGCAATTTGGACAAAGGGTCTTAAATACGGCTTCTATCAAAGTATCACTCCTTAGCCAAATTTATATTGTGTGCACCGAGAAGTGGAGACAAACCAGCGATGATAACTTGACCGGATAAGTTAGATATAAACTTCTCGAGAAGATGTGGGTCTAATACATTTCCTGGGTCATCGAATAAAAATACTGGCTCATAAAGTTTTGTTTCCTCTATCAGTTTTTTGAATGCGATTATCAATGACAAGTAAAGCAATCTTTTTTGCCCTTCTGAAGCAAAGTACTTAGCTATGTAACCGTTGTAATAGAACACGTAATCATCATGTGTGTGTGGACCAACGGTTGTTACTCTCTTCTCTATGTCTTCATCTATATAATCGGCTATGTTTTTACCTTTGAACTCTGAAACATATTCTACTTTGAACATCGGGTCAAGATATTTAGACAACTCATTTATCATGATTTCTCTTTTTTCAACGATTTTTTCGGCTAACGGCTGCATTTCATTTGCTAATTTCAAAACCTTCTCTCTATCAACATTCTCTTCAGCTAAAAGAGTGTTTCTTTCATCGAGTAATTTTTCATAATTTCTGAGAATTTCGTAATATTCAAGGTCTAGAAGCGAGAATATTTCGTCAAAGAATTCTCTTCTTTGAGATGGATAACCATCAATCATTAGATAATCTTTGAAGCTGAATGGTATGGCTATAAATACTTCTTGGATATCTCTGAACCTCTTTACCTTGTTTCCATCAAGATACGCTATCTTTTCTTTCTTCGTTTCATCTGATTTATATATGACTGTAATATCGTGCTTTTTTCCACCACTTACAATTTTACCACTCACTTCAAAAAAGTTTGTGCCGAATTTTATGAGGTGATAATCCCTTCCTCCCCTGAAGGATCTTGGGTTTGATAGATAAGCGATTGCTTCAAGGATGGAAGTTTTGCCAGCTCCGTTTGGACCGTATATAACGTTGATACCGTCTTTAAAATTCACCTCATATTCTGAAAAACATCTAAAGTTTCTAAGCCTGAGGCTTTCAATAAGCATCCTTCTTTTTTCCATCCTTCCACCCCCTCGGAAGTTTGTATTTCATTATTTTATATTGCATTTTATATTATATCAAAAATTTTATCAATTGACAATATGGAGTGATAATAAATAATTTCGATTTTTACATTTTTAAGTATTATTCCTGTGTAATTTCTGAATGCAGTATCTCATTATTCTTTATCTTAAAGCGTAACAACATTTTTGCCCTCGCGACATACAAAAGCTATAAGACATTTGCTTTTGCTTTTACCTTTGTACTTTTTTGCTTTTTTCAATCCTATAGTGTATTGTTTATTTGAAAAGTAAGTTATTTTTATTTAACCTGAGTATAATAAAACATTATTACTGATTGTGTATTAGTTAAATACATTAGAGTTTATAACTGCTCTTTATATTATCGTTATTTTTTATTGACATTTCAAAAATAAAAATATAGAATATAATATTGAAAGAAACATTTACATTTTTTCGAATTTTCGAAAGAATTTTTGGTTTGGAAAATTTTATGGGGGATATTCAATATTTTAGTAAGCCACACTTCAGAATAAGATTTCCGGTAATAAGTCAAGAGGAGAAAAAATAGAAAAATAAAAAACCTAGTCAACACTTTGACTTTCAATAACTTAATATTTCACTTTCATTCTTCACATACTTGATTTCGTT
>NZ_LNGG01000023.1:0-3960 GCF_011057735.1 Fervidobacterium sp. 2310opik-2
CAAAAATATTTCTTTGAAGAGGGAGGGAAGGGTATGAAAAAGATTAAGTTTTTTGCTTTGATGGTGTTGATACTTTCTGTATTGTCACTTGCGGCATTGAAAATTGAAGGGAACAAAGTTGTCTTTACATTCAACTATCCTCAGGCAAATACGGTGCATCTTGCCGGTACATTCAACAATTGGTCAACAAACGCTAACCCAATGAGAAGAGAAGGGGATCTGTGGGTTACCGAACTTGAGCTTAAACCAGGAACATACCAATACAAATTTGTTATCGATGGTGGAAAAGTGTGGAAAGAAGACCCAGACGCTCCAGGTTACACGGATGACGGATTTGGTGGGAAAAATGGTGTTTTTACACTTGCACTCAAGGATGATCAACTAGTTATCGTTGCTCCAGCAGCAGAGATTAAAGAAAAAGTTGAAATCAACGCGGAAAGAGAAGAAAACTTTTATATAGAAGATAACACGTACGTTGTTATAAGATTTTACAAACCCGAAGCAAGGTACGTTTTTATTGCGGGGTCGTTCAACAACTGGAGCATGAACGATACAGAATGCTACAGCTCAGGAGATGGATGGTGGGAAGCTGTTTTGGAGCTCACACCTGGTGTGTATCAATACAAATTTGTTGTTGATGGAAAAGATTGGCTCTTTGACCCAAACGCACCTGCATTTGTTGACGATGGATTTGGTGGAAAGAACGGGATATTTGAAGTTTGGAAGGAAGATGGACAACTAAAAGTTGGAGCACCAAGAGTCAAACAGGAGGAAGAGCCAGCTAAAGTAGAATTACCAAAGGAAAATACTGTTAAAAGTGTTGAATACGAAATAGACGGGAAACTTTCCGAAAAAGAAAAATCAACTGCCATATTTACAGGTTCAACATTGAAAGAAATTTACGTTGCAAGAACATCAACTGCAGCATATGTGGCAGTTGTACTTGACAAACCAGCTAGAGATTACATTGGTGAAACCATGTTGATAGAAGTTTACACAAACGCTCCGAAAATGATGAGTGCAAATTCTAAAACCTACAATGGAACAACATTATCAAAGCCAGTTGGATTCAGATTTTCTGTAAACATGAAAACGTGGAAGACAAGGAAGCGTGGAACATTCTACGCGGCCGCTGGTGATGATTCTTGGATACTACAAGCAAACGCATTCAAAGCAGCGGTTGATGATGTAGTTGAAATTGAAATACCATACGACATTCTTGGAGTAAAAAGTGGTGAAGAATTCAACATTTTTGTTACTTGCGCAATGGGAGATAAAGAAGAAGTAATTCCACAAGATGGAGTAGTTGTAAAGGCACCAACTATGCTATCTGGTAATGTTATTGCAAAATTTGTTGATAAAGTTGGAGACGATTACGGATTTGGTACATACACATATCCAAAAGACCCGGCATTTGCACCATACAAAGGATTATTTGACATAACAGAAGTTACAGTTCTTGAAAATGATGACGCATACGTATTCAGCATAAAATTTGCAGAGATGACAAACCCATGGGCATCTCCAAAAGGATTCTCACATCAATTGATAAATCTCTACTTAGATACAAAAGCTGGTGGAAAAACCACAACATACAAAGAAGGTGCAAGAGTACAATTTAAAGAACCTTGGGATTATTTCATAAAAGTCGCAGGTTGGCCAGATGACAGAATAGTCTTTGCAACGGCAGATGGTAAAGAGATACCAGAAGCAATAACATACGAAGCAGATCCAGTTGATAAAGTAATACATGTAATAATATTCAAAAAATACTTAGATGTTCAAACTGGTATAAAAGCATATATACTTTCACTCAGCCAAGATGGATACGGCGCAGACCACATAAGACCTATAACTAAAGACTCGACACAATGGACATTAGGTGGTTACCCAGCAGATTCGAAAGATTACGCTCCATTCGTCCTTGACATAATCGTTCCAGAAGGCTACACACAAGAGGAAATACTCAAATCATACGTACCAGGTCAAGCTTATGCAACATTAATACCTGTTGTAGTCAAATAAGAACTAAGAATAAAGTAAAACAACTACTCCCCCAACTTGGTCAAAGCGAGTTGGGGGAGTTTTTATTATAGTTTCAGTGAAATAAAAAACCCGTTTCCAGTTGGAAACTTCAACTAGAAACGGGCTTTGAAAGTTCTAGGTATTTGTTATTTATTTTCTATAACTTCGTAATCTTTTATACCATTTTTATCTAGATTTTCTATTATCTTATCTTTATTTCCAACAATTATAATTACAAAATTTTCAGGATATGTGAATTTTGAGAATGCTTTTTGAACATCTTCAACACTGAGCGAGTTATACATTTTTACAAATTCATTTATGTAGTTTTCACTAAGATTTCTGATTTCTATGTTAAATGCAACGCTATCAAGAACTGAGATCTTGTCTTTATAGGAATTTGGGAATAACGCATTGTAAAGGTTAACTTCATTAAATAATTCTTCTGAAGTTATTGGATCTTTGTTGTATTTCATATCTTCCATAATTTTCTTAACATCTTTTATCAAATCTGCTAACGCGTCATAGCGTACTGTTGTTGTTACATAGAAATTTCCAAGGTAATTTCCAGTGGAAAAACTTGAATTAATACCATATACATATCCTTTTTCAGTTCTTAGAACTTTCATTAATCTACATTTAAAAGCACCACTTCCATAAATTCTATTTGCCATTAAAAATGCAACTCTATCATAAAGCTTGTCTTTAAAGAATTCAAAATTTGGGAACCTATATCCCATTTTTATTTTTGCTTGCGTAGAATCCTTTCTGTTAACAACTACAATTTTTGGAGTAGTTTTTAGCGAAGAATCGTATGTTAGCATTGGTTCTGAGGAAACTGTATTTTCCCAATCTCCAAAATATTTTTTTATTAATTCTTTTACATTATCAATTTCAAAATTTCCTGCTATTGAAATTATAATTCTGTTCGGACTAATTGTTTTGTAATAGAAATTCTCAACTTTCTCCGGAGTTATTGAAGAAATATTTGCATGGAGTAACTCCAAATTATCTGAGAATGAGTAAGGGTGTTCTTTACCGAAAACATTTAATGAGTAGTACATATTTAATAATCCGTCTTCTGTTGTGTAACTTTGGGCAATACTTTGAAGGTATTCTTTAACTATTCTGCCAAAATGATCTCCTTCAAATTGTGGCTCTGTTAATTCAGATGCAAGAGCTTCAAAAAGAGCTTCTATATCTTCTGATAGTGAATTTGCTGAAATAGTGTAATAATCATTATCCGCGGAGAAAGAAATGTCTAATCCGTTTAATTCTTTAAAATCGATCAATTGCGTTTCATCAAATTTTTTTGTAGCGGTGTTCATTATTTTCAACATTACTGATGAATAGCCAGCTGTTTCCATTGTTTCGTTCATTTTTCCGTACTTTACATATCCTTTTATCTCAACAATAGGGAGAGTGGTATCTTTTGAAATGTAAAATACCATACCATTATCCAATTGTACTCTTTCGTATTCAGGAATTTCTATTGTGGGAATTTTATTTTTTGCACCGGCAAGTTTATCAAATAATTCTTTAGAAAAATCAACAGAGAATAAACTAACGGATAAAGCAAATATAACTAATATATAAGTTAGATTTCTAAATATTTTCATCTTCTATCCCCCCTTATTTTTTAGGATTTTGTTAACCAAAGGTATTGATAAATTTCAAAAATCATATTATCTTCTTAAATAGGGGACACCCCCCAATATACTCTCAATAAGGAGGTATCCCGATATGGTTAATATCCAACTCAAATGCCCTCATTGTGGCTCTTCTAACTTCATCAAAAACGGTCATGATAAGTTCAAAAACCAAATCTTCTTTTGCAAAGACTGCAAGCGTTACTTTAAACTTTCTTTCACCAAAAAACACAAACTTTTCTCTTTCCCTTACCCTCGTTGTGTTCATTGTAACCATGTCATGGAA
>NZ_LNGG01000024.1:0-143778 GCF_011057735.1 Fervidobacterium sp. 2310opik-2
ACTTATTACCGGAAATCTTATTGAGAGTATATTGGGGGGTGTCCCCTATTTAAGAAGATAATATGATTTTTGAAATTTATCAATACCTTTGGTTAACAAAATCACAAAATTGTTACTGTTAATATATCTGATCCTGAAAATGATGGAATAATATCATCGGTAAAAGTCTTGAAGTTGGACGGAAGCATAATTTGGAAAAATGAGAAAGACCTCCAAGTAAAAATACCAATTAAAAGTTTTCCAAGAGACAATTACATTATAGATATTTACGTTAAAGATATTTACGACGCAGAAAGAACCGTTCAAAAAATGGTAAACATAATAAATCGACCACCGACAGTTCAAATAGTACAACCATTTCAGAACGAAGTAGTGCCAACGTACTTTATTTTACGTTGGAATGGCATAGACAACGATCCTAATGACAGACTTAAATATAAAGTTTCAATTTTAAAAGGTTCAAACACTATACTAACTTCTGAAACAACAACCACAGAATTCGTAGTAAGCGGTTTAGAATACAACGCACAATATAAAGCATCAGTTACCGCTTACGACCTTTCAAACGCATCTTCAACGGCTGAAGTTAATTTCAAAACTAACTCAAAGCCAAGATATTCGTATGTAATCTCAAAGAGCTTTGATGGAAAATCAATAATTAATATATCAAGCACTATAAACCTGCCAACTATAAAGCTTGAGGGATTTTTCGTAAATTCAGATGATTCAGAACTTGTAGATTTAGATGTCGTAGAAGACTATATTTATACTGTTGGTGGCACAAGCCTTTATGTTATAGACGCATCAGACAAAAGTCAACCAAAGCTAATTAAAAAAATAGACCTTGGAACAACATTAACATCAATAAAAATTTACAAACATTATGCAATTATAGGTGAAGGTACTCGTGGATTAACTGTTGTGGATTTAAAAGATCCCGCGAATCCAATAGTTGCAAGCAAAGAGTTCGGAAAAATAATAAAGAGATTACAAGTTCCAGTATCTACGTACTCAAAATTTGGAACAAAAACAAACTCAAAAGTAGATATTACCCAAGGTAAGATAAGCTCCATAAAACTTTCAGGCACAAATGCATATTTGGCTGTCAGTAATTACGGACTATTAAAGCTTAACTTAGTCAATATACCAAATATTACCATCAATGATGTAATTATTCTTTATCAAGGGCAGGTAAACGATTTAGATATAGGTCAATTTAATTCGAAATTTGTTATTGCATTTTCAGATTATAAGAGCGTAAAATATGTAAACCTTTCAGATGCAGAAAATGCCCCCAATGAGCTTCCATCATCTTCCGTAACAAATTTAGCCAACAATCTATTTGATACAGAAGTTAAAGGCGTAAAGTTGTCAAACAACAATTTATACGCATTCACAATCGACAGAATTAGAAAATGGATAAACGATTCCATATCATCTGAGGTTGCATTTGAGCTTGGAGCTAAATTTACAGATATGTTATTTATAAAAGAAGACGATAGTAACAATCATGCGATTGTTCTCGATAGTGGTAAAGGGCTTACAACTTACTTAAACGATTCGAAAAATGAACCAAATAAGTTATACAAAGCTTTTGATATAAAATATCTAAACAACTTTGTTTTTGCAGTCGGTGATGGATTCCATTGTAATGGTTTATATGTTTTAGATGTAAGAGATCCACTTGAACCGACAATTAGAAGATGGGATACCGGTCAATTTTTGAACAAAATCGATGTGAAAATGAAAGCTGTACCAAAAAGTAACTCAACAAGAGTAGCAAAAATAGTCGTTGCAAATACTGAATCAAAAATCGCAAAATTGTATGATTTTGATTATACAACTTTGAATTTATCTACGGCAACTCCTTTGAACCTATCCGAATTCAACTATATATATGATGTTGCGATAGACGCGCAAGGAAGAGCTTACGTTTTGGGAAATAAGAGTTCAGGAAACGTTGTAGAAATTTTTAGCTATGATGGTAATTCACTAGGAGTATCGGTAACGCTTCCAGCAACAATAAGTCAAAATATACCATATTTCTCATCAATTGAGGAAAACGTTGAACCAAAATCGTTGCAAGTTGTCGTTGATTACATATCTGAATCTCAAAAACCATCTCATGTTATTGTATCATGTGGCCAAGCTGGGATAGTTAGATATACTTTACTTACGGATAATGCTGGAAATATTCTTGGATTCAATGACAATGATGAGAGAAAAATCCCAACACCATATTACATCATTACAGAAAGTCAAAACGGATACACACTTAAGAAGTACAATCCTGGAAACGACTTGGCAATAGCTGTAGATAAATACTTCGATAGAATTTTTGTCGCTGATGGTGATTTCAACGGTATATGGATACTTGATAGAAACGGTGTCACGCTTACAGAAAAAGATGATGATAATTTGACAAAAACACCTGTTTTCGAAGGTGCACCTGCACGGAATATATCCTGGTACGGAGAAAAAATCTTTGTATCTGGTGGTGGATTTGGAATAAAGATATTATCTTCAAGCGGTGAGAAAATAACTGACATAGATTTCAAAGGTTTAACTTACGCATTTCATACGGAAGCTGATAACAGACAAATGGTTGTAGGAACAGATAACGGAATATTACTTTACGATATTAATAATTTGCCAGAAGTAAAGCCAATTTCAACACTTAACTTACCAATGTATAAGATTTTAGGAAGATAAAGTATAAAGTCTAACATAAAGTCCCCAAAAGGGGACTTTACGTTATTTAGTGTTAGTGCTATAATGTATTAGAAAAATTTCACAACTTTTAAAAGAAGGTAAGAGGTGATGAATTAAATGATAAAAGCGGTTAATTTAACAAAAAAGTTTGGTGATTTTACAGCTGTCGATAGTATCAACCTAAATGTAAAAAAAGGAGAGATATTTGGATTTCTTGGACCAAACGGCGCGGGTAAGACAACCACGATAAAAATGTTAACTGGTGCACTGAAACCTACGTTTGGTATGGTTGAAATCCTTGGTATGGATATGAAAAACAAAGAAATAGAAATAAAGCGAAGGATAGGCGTTGTTCCAGATGAACCTAAAATATACGAACACCTTAGAGGATACGAATTCCTTGAATTTATTATTTCTATCTATAAGTTGGATAAAAAAACTGTTAAATCACGCATAGATGACCTTTGCAATGTTTTTGGTGTGGATTATCTTGACAAATTTGCTGGCGAAATGTCACACGGTATGAAGCAAAAACTAATGCTCATATCTGTTTTGATGAGAAAACCGGAAGTGCTCTTCCTAGATGAACCAACAGTCGGGTTAGATGCCAAAAGTGCAAAAATTTTAAAAGAACTTCTTAAGAAATATGCAGAAGAAGGTACTACTGTATTTATGACCACACACATACTCGAAATAGCAGAAAAGATGTGCGATAGAATAGCGATAATAAATAAAGGACAAATCATCGCTGAAGCAAGTGTCACTGAACTTAAAGAAAAATATGGTCAATCACTTGAAGATATATTCCTTAATTTAACCGCTTCAGAGGATATAAAAGAACTTGTTGAAGAATTGTGATTTTAATAAACCAACAAGCATAACAAAGGCAGGTGTCTTAAAATGAATGAATTATCGATACTGTTTAAATACATTGGTCTTTCACCAACAACAATGCAAACAGCTCAACAAACGAAAAGAAAAAAAGCAAAAATCGGAAATACCAATTACGCCTTAAGATATATTTCAACAATGATTATCGGTATTTTACCGATGTTTTTATTCATACTTTACTCAAATAAAAGTATCTATTCGAAACTTTACGAAGCTTTGAAGTTTTATCCACAATTCGAAGAGATTGGTATTATGTTTTACATGATGAATATAACAATGTTTTCCATATTTTACATTGTTGGGTTTATAGGAACTGGAATGTATGCATTCTCAAGGACAGATGAGTTGGAACTGCTCTTAACAATGCCTATTAAAAGAAGAATATTAACAATTTACAATCTCATCGTTTCCCTTTCAAGTCAACTCTTCACAATTGCCTTCTTTTTAGGTGCAACTCTTGGATTCATGTTTGGTTGGAAGAACGTATCTTACACTTTTCTATTAAAAACCTTATTGCAATTATGTTTTATCACTTCGATTTCTGCACTTTTTTCGATATTGAGTGGTGGTATTAATTCGAAGAGTATCGTAAGGAAAATAAACGTAATTATAGTTTTACTACTTGTGTTTATATATTTTGGATTTTCTTACCTTCAAGATATTGATGTTACAAAAATTGCAGGGAATGAGAATATTATTAGGTGGTTTGCTTTTACTACTTCCAAATACAATGTTTTAACTTGGGCTTATTCAAGTGATAAATTATTGATCTCAATTATTATCGCTATATCAATTGTTGCTTCTATTCTATTTTGGTACTTAGCTGATAAGGTAATATACGAAGAAACTCGCACAAAAACTAAGAAAAAAGAAGAAGTAAAACTCTCAAATAATCCTTCGTATGCTTCAAAATTCGGTCCGTTTTTCTGGAAAGATTTAAAAGCATTGCAGAGAAACGAACAATTTATATTTCTCATATTTTATCCCGTCGCATTTGGTTTATTCATGATGTTTGTATCCAATTCTGTTATTAGTTCAAGTGTGCCGTTTCTCGCTATCGCTGTTTTGTATTGTGCTATGGAATCTGGGTTATTAACTATGAACGAATTTAAATACTCAGAAATAGCTAAAATATTACCATCTAAAAAATCATCTATAATAATTCCAAAATTAGTTATACCCGTATCAATGAACTTTCTTTTGCTCATTTTAATAAATTTAGTGGCGCTGTTAACCAACAGATATTCCAAGGAAGCTTTTATTTTCTTACCACTTGCGCTTTTGCTTTTCCTACTCAGTGCACTTATAGGGGCGTATTACAGTATAACAAAGCCTGGAAGACAAAAAAATCAACCATTTACAACCGTAACCACATTCATAATCGAAGGAATAACATTAGGATTAGCCTTTGGTATGCTCTTCCCAATAAGCTATCTATCAGCTGGTCCCAAGTCAAAAGGTTGGACTATAATCTTATCCTGGACATCATTGATAATTTCAATTGTGCTTTCCGTAATTCTTGCAATCGTTTACTATAAAAAGTTGAAAAAAACAATAATTAATATGAACGATTAAAAGTTATATAATCAAAAAAAGCCCACCTAATCGGCGGGCTTTTTTAAATTGTTAGATTATTTTTTAGTAAGTCAAATTCAATTTTGTCGTAGCATTTGTTTTACCGTGGTCAAATGTTGTTCGTGTAGCTTCAGTCGCATTGAAACTTACATCTGTCCCTTCATAAGTAAATGTTAAGTTATTCCAAACAACTACTGTGTATTCGCCTGGCTTATGTTTACCAAGGTAGAAGTTCCCTTCCCTCCTAACCGGTATCATCTTTAGAACAAGAGGAGTTGCTGTAGTATCTGTTCCATTGTACAATCCTATCAAAAGTGGTTCAGTTGGAGCCGTGCCATTGTGTGTTATACGACCTTCTATCGCCCATAAATCTTTCAAAGCGCCTCTCCATCTGTAAGCAATGCGTGGGACAAGCATATATGAATCTGTTCCAGTCTTTATAATACTTCTTGTCCAATCAATGCTTAGAGCAATCTCACCATCTTCATTGATTGTCCAGTTCATATTTTTTAGAACAATCTTAGCCTTTCCCGAAGGAATTGTCACAGGATAACTTTGGTCATTTATTGTAACTGTAGCCTGAGTTACCTCAAATGCTAAGGCTACAATAACTGCACCTTTAGGTATATCGAATGTCAACCAACTGATATCGGTTGAGTCTAATGACACTAAATCAATTACTTGATCAACTGAAGTTGGAGTTGCCCATTTTCCTTCGCCAGGACCTGTAGAATATTTGTAAGAGAACTTAGAGACCTTAACTTCTAATTTCTGAATATCTTTGATCCAAGGTGCCTCATTTCTGAAAATTCCCAGAGTGCTTACATCTGAATATTCTTGCGGTTTTGTGGTATCACCTTCGCCTTCCGTACCAGATGTTAGCACAACTGAAACCTTTGCTTTTGAAGAGAGCATTTCAGAAATCTGTGTACAGCTGAACATAACAACTAAAACCAACACAACAGCAAAAATCAATAAAACCTTTTTCATAGCCAATCCCTCCTTTCGAAGTAATAAAGTACACTTTTATATTACAAAAAAACCTTAAAAAAACCTTAGAAAAATTCGTATTTAAATTTTGAAATTCTAAGGATTTATTAAGCTTTAAGGAATACAATTAATATTGGAAATCATAAATAAATTATAAATTCAACAATGTTAAATGAATGACCCTATCCCCTCCCCCCGTAAGTATCAAATCCCCCGGAAAGGGGGATTTGATTTTTTTATTTTTCTTCCATTTCAAGCATTTTAATTGCTTTCCTAATATATTCGTTTTTCATAACTATATCCCATATCAATCCACTTAGGTAATTTTCAATCATCAACAATTCAATACCTTTATCTATACCTATGTAAACCTCAGATGTCCAATCCTTATCCAAGTTATAAGCATCTTTGAATCCGTACTTTCCCCATAGTTGTGGTACTTTTTCATAGTAATATCTTACCGTTTCTTCAACAATCTCCGGTACAAAAACTATGGAACCTAGTGCTCCACATGGCGGTACAGTACCATCAACATAATGCTGTGTATTATTGTTTGCAGATGGTGGTGCCCCAAAATCTCCTCTGTAACCACTTGGCGAATCACATGCGGTCAATCCCCAAGAGTACTCGTGCAAAGTTTTATACTTATCATGCATATCTTTGCAATATTCCCAGTTTGCCAAAGAAGCTTTCACAGAATTTTCAAACCAATTAACACCGGATTTGTCGGTAATTTTCCTAAAATCTATCCATGCATGTGAAAATTGGTATGTGAACAACGAACCTGTGTATGTGTATATCAGTTCGTAATCTTTATACCTTCCAATATCTCTTTGGAACGCCCAATAAACGGAAGGCTCTAATGGATACGTCGGTGACGCAACTCCGAGGAAGTACATCATCAACTGCTCTGCATATTTATCCCAATGCCCCCAAAAACCTCGTTCGTAACTGTATCCCATGTAAAATTGATTATTTTCCTTATCTAAATACCACGGAAAATTTACCCTTGAATATATCTGTTCAAATAAATCCTTAACCTCTCCGCCAAAATATTCACCTACAGTTAATGCTCCCATTAAAAATAATGCCGTATCAATAACAGAAACTTCCGATTGCCATGTACGTTTACCGTCTTTCATATTCACAAAATGGATGAAAAATCCTTCTTTTTGCTCAACGTTATTGAGAAAAGTTTCAAGTGTTCTCTTGGCTCTTTCTCTTCCTTCAGCTTTTGTAATCCAGCCATGTTCTATACCAATCGGTATACCACTAAGACCAAAACCCACTGAAGCTATACTCGCCACAGCTTTTTCTCGCGTATTATCAAGAATTAGTCCATAACTTTTATCAAATATTTTCCTCTGTCGCATATTTTATAATTTTTTTATAATTTTTAATTTTCTAAGGTTTTATTAAGCTTTGAGATGTATAATTAATTTGAATTTGAAAAACAGAAGGAGGTGAAATTTATGTGGAGAGGTTTTTGCCACGGATTTTACGGAATAGGACCAAGTTTTTGGGGTGGTACGTGGCTCTTATGGCTGAAACCGATAATTTCGTTTGCACTATTTTTGCTTGCAGTTTATATAGTCTACAAACTATTCTTCGCTAAATTTTTGGTTTTCCAACAAAAAGACAAGCATCTTGATATTTTAAACGAAAGATTAGCAAAAGGTGAGATAACAGAAGAAGAATATAGAAAGCTAAGAAGTTTAATTGAAGGAAAGTGAGTAATAATATAAAAACCCCCTAAATGGTTTATTAAAGACATTTAGGGGTTTTTTTATTTTAATTCATCGTACTTCAAAAGTTTCAGTTTTAACGTTAAAAAGATAATTAAAACAATCGTAAATAGCGCCGAGATTATTTCAAATTTTATGTAAATCATTCCTAAGAAACAAAATGCAGAGCTTATTAAAGCCATAGCTGTGAAAGTTTTTCTTTTGCTATTTAATCTGCGGTATAATTTATCGTAAATATGGTCGCGGTCTCCGTAAAATGGTGATTTACCTGTCAATATTCTTCTAATCATACTTGTAAATGTGTCTAAGAAGAATGGAGTCAAAATTATCAAAGCAGCTACAGTGTGGGATAAACTTTTTGAAAAGGAGGATATTACCGACACTCCCAAAATTGCACCTATCGTGTAACTCCCCATGTCACCCATAAAAATTTTCGCAGGTGGGAAGTTGTATATCAGATAAGCTAATAATGCCCCCATCAAGGATATTAAATAGAATTTATCGTATGGGAACATAACAGTCCAAATAAGCCCAAAAGCCGCGATAGCAGAAGTTATTGCACAAATTCCATCCATGCCATCCATCATATTTACCGAGTTAATTAAAAATGCGTAAAAAAACGTGGCTACAAATATTTCAACAGGGCTTGTCAAAAATCTTGTCGAGACTAAAAATCCTATAAGAAATTCTACAATTAACCTTATCCAAGGATTTGTTGATTTGATATCATCGTACAATCCCATTAAACTTAATACCGTAATGTACAATTTCCTAAACAAGCTGTATGGCGTAAATATCAAGAAAGAAAGAACAAAAGCTACCCCACCTAAGTATGGGGTAGCTTTTTCGTGGGTTTTCAATTTATAATCAGGTTTATCGACGATATTCAATTTAAAGGCTATTTTTATTAAAAAAGGAATAATGATAAGTGTGAATATAAAAGAAGCTAAGAAAGTATAAAGCATTGAAATCATTGATTTATTTCACCATCCTAATTATATTATAAATTTCAAATCCAATGCTATTATAAATCGAAATTTACCTAAAATCAATAATATCCAAGCCCGGTCATTTTGTCTATATTCAATTTTTTCACAAGTTCCTGAGATGAAATACCTTCTTCTTTGGCTAACATTTCTATCGTCTTTTCTATATCCCAATTTGTTTGTACTATTTCCTCGGCGACTTTTTCATACCCAAAATAATTTATCAGTGGGGTTAAATTTGCAGTTGACTTTTTGAGATGTTCTTTACACTTTTCTTCCTTAACTTTTATTTGCGCTATATAATCACTTAAAGAATTACAAGCTTTTGATAAAAATTGCATGGATTTAAGTGTATAGTGAACTATCAATGGAGCAAATTGATTCAACTGCAAATTCCCCTGAGCTGTGGCGTGAGAAATCGCTTCGTCATATCCAAATACCGCAAGAACAAGCTGCATAACGTACTCTGGAATAACTGGATTGACTTTTCCTGGCATTATAGAACTCCCAACTTGTACTTTTGGAAGTTCAAACTCACCTATGGCCGCATTAGGTCCGCTCCCAAGAAGCCTTATATCATTGGATATTTTGAATAGATTAACTCCTAGTGCCTTTATCAATCCATGGATTTCAACAAACACATCGAGGTTTTGAGTTGCATCTATTAGATTTTCTGATTTAGCAATTTTGACGTTTGTAACTTGTCTCAACACATCAACTATTTTCAACACGTATTCTTTTGGCGCGCCTATTCCAGTACCAATCGCCGTTCCACCTATGTTTACACTTCTAATCCGCTCTTCAACTTTGTTTAACCTCCATCTATCGCGTGCAAGTGCGTCTGCCCATGCACCAAATTGTTGTCCCATAAGTATAGGGACACCATCCATCAACTGAGTTCGAGCGATTGTTCTTATAGAATAAAATTCTTTCTCTTTTTCTTGTATCTTCTCTTGTAATTTTATAACTGCCTCCACTAATTCTCTTAATCTGACGATTACAGCTATCTTTCCAGCTGTGACAAATGTGTCATTCGTCGATTGGTGTAAGTTTACATGATTGTATGGATTAACAATGTATTCACCTTTCTTACCACCCAATAATTCCGTAGCTCTGTTAGCTATAACCTCGTTTACGTTTAGGTTTACCGATGTACCAGCACCACCTGATAGTGGATCGACAACGATATAACTTTTCAATTTTTCCCATTCATCGCATGCTTTTTGTATAGCTTGAGCAATCTGATTATCCAAATATCCTAGCTGGCTATTTAAAATCGCTGCCGATTTTTTTATCATAAAATATGCCCAAATGAATTTATCATCTAAAATTTCACCTGTAGAAGGGAATAATTCCAAAGCTCTTTGAGTGGTAACACCATAATAAGCATCTTCAGGTATAAGGCATTCACCTAAATAATCTTTCTCTGTTCTACAATTCATTATCACATCACCCTCATTACTTTTCAACGACAATTCCCAGTGGCTTTAAAACCCTTTCAAGCACCCCATGCATGTAAGATATTACAATTCCATAATTTGTCATAGGTATACCAAGTCTTTTGAACATCCGCACTCTTCTCATAATTTGATTTCGTGTATTGACACATCCACCACAGTGTATAACAAGCTTCGCATCTGCTACTTCTTCGTATTCTGGCATATCAACACCGGCCCAGACTTTGAAATTTAAATTAGCTCCTGTATGGTTGACAAGCCATCTTGGGATTTTTACTCTACCTATATCTTCCGTAAGTGGTCTGTGTGTGCATCCTTCCATTATAATAACAGTATCTCCATCTTTTAGTTCTTCTATTTTATAAACACTTTCAACGAAATACTCTATATCACCACGGTAACGAGACTCTAAAATAGAAAATGTTGTGAGGTAAACATCTTCCGGCGCATCAGAATCCACTTTCATCACAGCTTGAGAGTCGGTTATAACCAACTTAGGCTTTTCGTTTAGTTTTTCAAGAGTATACCTAAGTTCTCTCTCTTTAGCAACTATCGCAACTGCTTCCCTATCAAGTACTTCCCTTATCGCATGAACTTGAGGCATTATTAATCTTCCCTTTGGTGCACCTAAATCGATAGGGACAACAAGTACAACTAGGTCACCACCTTCGATAAAATCTGGAATAAATGGTATTTCTTCATCGCTTGGAATTATACTATTCAGTGTCTTACCTATCTCCTCAAATCCTTGACGATTCAAAGAGCTTACAACAAACACTGGAACAGAAAATATTCTTTCGTACTCTTTCGCTATCTCATTTGCTTTTTCACCAAGTATATCAGATTTATTCACCACAACGATGAATGGTATTTCCAATTCATCAAAGAGTTTTTTAATTTTCATCTCATATTCACGGGGAAAATCATCAACTACTAAAATTCCTGCATCTGATTTATAAAATGCTTTTATAGCCTTTTCAACACGTTTCTCACCAAGTTCACCAACATCGTCAAGTCCAGGTGTATCGATTAAAGTCACAGGACCAAGTGGATATAATTCCATAGCTTTGTGAACTGGGTCCGTAGTCGTACCAGGGGTATCACTGACGATGGAGATTTCCTGTCCAGTTAATGCATTCATAAATGAAGATTTTCCAACGTTTCTTCGCCCAACAATGGAGATATGTTTTCTAAAACCGCTTGTAGGTAACATTTTGTGCCTCCTTACAAAATTATTATGTAAAATTATAAATCACTTACCAGTGAAAAAGAAATTTTCATCTGGTACTTTTGGCATTCCATCTGGGTAAAGTTCATTGAGATTTTTCAAGTAAGTAAGTACCTCATCTTTGCAATCTTTTGCTGGTACGTAATTGTATTGACTTCTGCTGAGAGATGTTTTTAATACGTTTACAGGTATGCCCAATTGCTTACTTGTTATTTCAACGGCTTTATCAACGTTATTGTATGACCAATTCAAACTTGCAATAAACGATTTTTCAAACAATTTGACAGTGTTTGAATAATCCTGTAGTTTGCCTGTAACAAATATACCTGTGATTGGTATTCCATATTTTGTTCCACTCGCTTTATTCCACTCATCTTGCAAGTCTAATATTATCTTACCTTTTGAAAGTACCATTGTCACAAATGGTTCTGGAATAGCTGCGACTTTGACTTTACCACTGTTAAACAAAGAAACTATCTCCTGAGGTTGAGCGTAGGCAAATGTCACATCTTTGTCTGGTTCAAGCCCATTCTTTACAAGTAAGTATCTCATAACAACATCCGCTGTTTGACCTCTACCGTGTGCAGTGTAAATTTTTTCACCATTCAAGCTCTGGTATCCTTTAAATTCGAAATCAGGTGATGCTACAACATAGAAAAGTCTCCAGCTGTAAACACCAACAAGTCTGACATCAATTCCCTTTGTATACAAATTTGCCGCGAAAGTCACAGGTAAAGCTGCAAAATTAACCTTCTTCGAAACTATGTAAGCTGTCGCTTCATCCAATGTCTTCCAAAATTTCATATCGAGTGATATATCTGTCTTAACTTCTTTGCCTATTAATCCAGCAACGGGAAAAATAGTTGGACCAAATGGATTAATAAAACTTACCGCATAAATCCAAACCGATAAAAATAAAATACCAACCAATAATACTTTTTTCATACCGCACTCCACCTCCTAATGACTTCAGAAAGTATCTTTGATTCAATCTTTTGAAAAGTTTCGTCACTTATTGTTTTTGGCACACTAGCTGTGATGAACTCCCCAATTATGGTACTAGGTTTATCACTTAAAAGAATAATCTTATCAGCTAAAAGCAAAGCCTCTTTGATGTCGTGCGTAACAATTATCATTGAATATCTTTTCTCCTCACGCCTTTTATTCAAATCGTTTATTATATCTATCTTCGTGTGGATATCTAACGACGCAAACGGCTCATCCAAGAAAAGAATTTCCGGTTCTGTCACCAACGCCCTTGCAAGGTTAACCCTTTGCCTCATACCACCACTTAATTTGGCCGGAAGATAACCTGCATACTTGTCTACTTTCATCACTTTAAGAACATCCATTATCTTTTCCTCATCCTCACAAACAAATTTCAAATTTTCAAGTATACTCTTCCATGGTATCAACCTTGGTTCTTGAAAGACGTATCCTATCTTCGAATATTTTCTTTCAATCTTACCTTCGTAATCCTTTTCCAAATTAGCAATAATCCTTATCATAGTTGTTTTACCACAGCCAGAAGGTCCAAGAAATGCTATTGACATATTTCTTTGAAGGTTAAAAGATATATTTTCTAATACCTTTAACTTTTCAAACGATTTACTCAAATTTTCAACACTCAAAATCACATCTAATTCATCTCTTATTTCTTGCACATCATCACCCCAAACCAAAATATCAAGCTATGTTCACGCTATACTCCATTTTTGAATAGCTTTCTTTGTGACTACGTTAACAAAGTTTTCAACAAATAGCCCTATTGTAATTATTATCATCGTGTAAGCGTAAACTTTTTCAACAGAAACAGACTGCCTTGCCCAAGCGATAAGCACACCTATGCCCTTATCACCGCACATGTATTCCGAAACAACGACAACCTTCCAAACATTTCCGATAACAACTTGAATTGTACTTACGAATTGTGGCAATATAGACCCAAGGTATATATCTTTCACAACTTTAGACCTTTTAACATTGTACACCTGAGCCATTTCGATTAAGCGTTTATCCGTTGTTTGTATACCTATAGCTGTGGATAGTATCGCGTGAGGAAGTAAAGATAGGAAACTAACAACTACCGGACCTGTCCATCCAATTCCCCATATGAACATAACCAAAGCAAGCCAAGTTATTATCGGGAAAGCTTGGATAAAAAGAACAAATGGTCTGAAGATTTCATACAAAGTCTCGTTAAGCCCAATAATAAATCCAATAAAAACACCAAATAAAACTGTTAGAAAAAGCACGACAATAACCTTTAAAAGCGTGTAAAATAGGCTGTTCCAAAGTATATCTTTTGAGAGTTCTTGCAACATCGTTCTTAAAATCACTAATGGATCAGGGAGTATAAGTTGTGAATTAATAAAATACGAAGCTATTGTCCAAATAAGAAATATAACAACTATACCTATTAAGTAATTTATTCTTTTCTGCATTTATAATCACTCCAAATTTTTTGTTTCGTTTAATATTAATTATACTACATCTATTTCATTTTATCTCACATTAATTAAACTTAGTGAAAAACTTGACAATGTATAGAAAAATTTAGTATAATTTAATTGATTTACTCTATTTCAACCTTTTGAAAGGGGGATGGACTATGGCGAAAGATATTACAGTAAGAACAGTTATGGCTATTTTAGTTGACAAACGCGAACAAGCCGCAGTGGAAGTTCAAAAACTTTTGACAGAGTACGGTTGTTACATCAAAACGCGTCTTGGATTACACGAAGGTGCAGGTCAGTATTGCTCACCAGTTGGACTTATCATATTAGAACTCGTAGACGATGAGTCAAAACACGAAGAACTCTGCCAAAAACTAAACAGTATCGATGGAGTACAAGCAAAATACATGAAATTAGAAGTTTAACTTTATCTCGAAAGCTCAAAAAATTTAAAAGGTTTATAACAGCTGTTGGTGTTAATCACCAACAGCTGTTATTTTATATTCTTCAATATTTATTTTTCTTCTGTATCCGTAACCTTCTCCAACGACAAGTCCCACACCTTTAATCATCGCTTTTGTACACTCAACGCAGGCGGTATCTTTTTCAAATAAGCAGATTTTACCGGGATATAGAGAGTAATTTGGTCTGTAGGGATTCGGTGTTAAATTCGGCATAATTACATTCGCTCCACACTTTAATCCCATTTGCCTGCCAAACGGGTCTATAGAACCCAACGCTGTTGTAGCTGGTATATTTGCTGTTGGTACCACAATTCGTGCAAGTGCCACCATTTTTAAAGTGTCTTTTAATGTCCCTCCACCTTGATTCGCAAGAGGTGTATCTGGATTTGGTATAAACGGTCCAATACCTATCATATCCGCATCCAATTCTTTGAGAAAAGCCAAATCTAAAGCCATATCGTAAGGTGTTTGACCGGGAAGCCCAACCATACAGCCTGCTCCCGTTTCATACCCGAGTCTTTTCAACTCAAATAGGTGTGCTTTTCTATTCTCGAAAGAATCACCTGGATGGAGTTTTGCGTACAATTCTGGTGAAGCGGTCTCATGACGCATAAGGTATCTATCAGCACCAAGTTCCTTCCAAATTTTGTACTCTTCAAAATCTCTTTCCCCTATGCTCAAAGTTATAGCTACATCGAGCTTTTTTATCTCAGTAATAAGGTAACTTATCCTTTCCGTTGTATAGTAAGGGTCCTCTCCAGACTGCAACACTATTGTCTTTATACCAAGTTTGGCAATCAACCTTGCTCTTTCTAAAATTTCTTCCTCCGTCATTCTATACCTATTTAAATTTCTATTCTCAGCTCTCAGACCACAGTAAAGACAATGCTGTGAACAGTAATTTGAAAATTCAATAATAGCTCTCAGATGTACTTCTGTACCTACGTATTTTCTTCTTACCTCATCAGCTACTTTAAATATCTCTTCGTTATGTTCATCTGTACTCAAGAGATAAGTTAGATAATCCAAATCAACATTTTGTATCTTTTTTATTTCTATCATTTACAATCACCTACTTTTAAATACTTAACGATGAAATCTATTATCAACTCGCTTTCCTCGGAATTATTTAATTGCCTTTCAGCAAAAACCACGTATTTATCATCTTCGTAAACTTGATATGCTTCACTGTAACTTTCTTCACCTGCTCGAGCTACGCAGGACAACCTTCGACCTATTTTTTCACATATCCACACCTTTGTGTTAAGTACTTTAGCAACATCTTCAAGATACTTACTAAGTGTTCTAAAATCTGACATCTCTCTCACCACTATCGATTCTTTGGAGGTATTTCTCAACTAAATCCCTATTGTTAACTCTTTCAAGCTCGGTCTTTATGAGTTCATAACCCAATCTTTTTGTCTCTTCTGAAGCGTAATCGTTTAAATATTCTCTCAACGTGAAAAGAGCGTTAGGCGTGCAGAACCTTTTAACAAAACCAGGGATTGCGAATTCCATAAAGTGCTCTCCAGTTCTTCCCATTCTGTAACACGCTGTACAGAACGAAGGAATATATCCCTCTTTGAGAAGATCGTAAATAACCTCTTCAAGAGTTCGGTTATCACCTAAAATGAATTGACTTTTCTTAACTTTTTCCGGATCTTCTTGAGAGTACGAACCTATACCTATGCTTGATCCACCATCTATCTGAGACACACCCATTTTCAGTACTTCTTTTCTCAATTCCGCCGGTTCCCTTGCGGTAAGAATCATACCTGTGTATGGAACGGCAAGTCTAATTATTGCAACCAACTTTTTGAAATTCTCGTCACTAACTCTGTGTGGTGGATTATACGATATCTCACTACCAACTGCTGGTTCTATCCTTGGGAAAGATATTGTGTGAGGACCCACACCGAATCTTTCCTCGAGGTGTATCGTATGGTAAATAAGTCCCATAACTTCATACTTCCAATCGTACAATCCAAATAAAGCTCCAATACCAACATCATCTATACCAGCTAACATAGCTCTATCAAGCCCATACAATCGCCAAGCGTAATTTGATTTTGGACCACGTGGGTGTAATTTCTTATAAGTTGGCTGATGATAAGTTTCTTGGAATATCTGGAATGTACCTATTCCCGCTTCTTTTATGATTTTGTACCCTTCAACAGTCTGTGGTGCAGCATTGACATTTACCCTTCTTATTTCACCGTTTCCGACTTTAGTATCATATATTATCCTTATAGTTTCGGCTATAAACTCTGGGCTGTAACGAGGATGCTCACCATAGACAACTATCAACCTCTTATGCCCTTTAGACACCAAAGCTTTAACTTCATTCCTCAATTCATCAAAAGTCAGAGTTTTGCGGTACACCTCTGGATTTGACGTACGGAAGCCGCAGTAAACACAATCATTAACACAATCATTTCCAATGTACAAAGGTGCGAATAAAACTATCCTGTTACCGTATATCCTTTCTTTTAAAGTCCTTGCAGCATGAAAAATCTCTTCAAGCAAGTCTTTGTCTTCAACGTTTAGTAAAGTTGCCACTTCTTCTGGATCTAAGCGATTCTTATTCAAAGATTTCTCAAGGATTTCTCTAACTCTAACAGGATCTGGATTTTTTGTTGTTTCGAGTAACTCGAATATTTCATCTTCTGGGATGAACGTCTTTTCACTTTTCAATTCTTTCGTGAACACAAACATACTAAACACCTCCAATATACAAGATAATTTAATTAACGGCTATACTTTTAACCTTTACACCCTTTATATTTCCTATCTTTCCAGTAAATGCACCCACAACATCGTTCGTAGCTTTAACAATCAAAAAAACTATCGCGATATTTTCGTCTGGAACAGGATACCCAACTCGAAGTTTTATAATATCCGAATATTGATGAAGCAATTCATTTACCTTAGAATAAGCGTTGTTCCTATCGATTACAATGATGTCCACTGTGTAATACCTTTCATTTTGTTCATTTTTTTCAACCATTCCAAAAACCTCCCCATAGTGTATTTACACAATATGAAAAAAGCCTCTTTCCTTTGCATCGAGGAAAGAGGCTGATTGAAGAGCAAAAAACAGAATGATATTTTTTTCACAAATAAATTCTATCCAATCACTCCTCTTTCCTCGATGTCAGATACAACTCCTCCATCTCAGAAAGAACATACCACTTTGAGAAATTATTCACTTGTCAATAAAATTTTATCACAAGAGAATAAAATAACATACATTAGAATTTGTACAATTTCAGTCTTGATTGACATATATTCAAAAATATTTGTAATTTTCTCTGTCAATCTCTTTCTTACGTGGTAAAAAATAAAAAAGTTCGGCAGTGTTGAACCACTGCCGAACTGATTTACCATCTTATTAGTTTACTTTTTCTTGTTGCTTTTGCGCTTTTCTCACGGCTCTTGACCTATCGGTGTAATGAGTATGCAATAAGTGGTGAGCCTTGTGGCTGTTTGGTTTTTCGAGGAATTCTTCGTAAAGTTTTATTATATCTGGGTTTTCATGTGACCTTCTAAGTACACTAAGCTCATCGATAGAGTAAATAGCAGCTGCTCTTTTCTTAAGTATATCTGGGTCAAGGTTCTTTGGCTGTCCGCCTCCACCTATACATCCACCGTAACACGCCATTATCTCAACAAAGTCGTAGTATCTCTTTCCTTCTTTCATTTCAGCAAGTAATCTCTTTACATTTGCCATACCGTGCGCAATGGCTACTCTTAACTTCTTACCTTTAATATCAATTTCAGCTTCTCTTACGCCATCAAGTCCCCTCACAGAATCAAATACGAGTTTTGGTAATTTTTCACCTGTGATAACTTCATATGCGGTTCTAAGTGCTGCCTCCATAACACCACCGGTAACACCAAACAATGCTCCGGCACCTGTGGATGTACCAAGTGGACTATCGTATTGTTCTTCTGGTAAGTTTACAAATGGAATTCCTTTGAGTTTTATAAGCTTGCCAAGTTCTCTTGTCGTAATAACGTAATCCGTCACTTTTATACCGTCAACAAGCTGTTGTGGTCTTGTAATTTCATCTTTCTTTGCCGTACAAGGCATAACGGAAACCATAACTATATCTTCTGGTTTTACACCTATCTTTTGTGCAAAATATGTCTTAACAACGCTACTCATCATCTGTTGTGGAGATTTTGCTGTAGAAAGATTTTCTCTTAATTCTGGCCATTCTTTTTCCATCTCATTAACCCAACCTGGACAACACGAAGTGAACATTGGGAACTTTCCACCGTTTTGCAATCTGTGGATTAGTTCGTAACCTTCCTCCATAATTGTCAAGTCTGCAGCAAAGTTTGTATCGAAAACATAATCAAATCCAAGTCTTCTAAGAGCAGCAACCATCTTTCCCGTACTAACTGTGCCTGGTTCCATCCCAAATTCTTCACCTATCGCAACACGGACAGATGGGGCTGTTTGAGCAACGTAAACTTTTCCTGGTTCCTTCTTGTTAAGTAAATTAAGCACTTTCTTCCAATCTGGAGCTTCGTAGATAGCTCCAACAGGACATAAGTAGGCACATTGTCCACAGCTTATACAATTTGTCTCATATACTGGTATACCAAACTCTGTCTCTGGAAGAGATTCATAACCTCTGTCTACCATTGAATAAATGTTCATTCCTTGTATTTCACTACAAACTCTTACACATCTTTGACATTTAATACATTTTGAAAGGTCTCTGTTTATAGACGGGCTACTAACATCAATCTCTTTATCAAGAGCAACATTAACACCGAATATAGGTTTAATATCGTACATGTGAACAAGCTTCTGGAGTTCACATCTACCATCCGCCTCACAGTACATACATTCGTGTGGATGATTTGCCATAATCAATGAAAGATTAAATTTGACTGCACTTTCTACTCTTTCTGTGTTTGTCCTTAATTTCATTCCATCTGACACTTTCGTTGTACACGCTGGTTGGAGTGTTCTTGCTCCCTCAATTTCAACAACACAGATTCTACAAGCACCAATTGGCTCAAGTTCTGGATGATGACAAAGTGTTGGAATGTAGTATCCAAGCTCTTGTGCAACTTCTAATACTGTTTTGTTTTCTGAAACTTCATAAGGCTTGTCGTTGATATAAACTGTTACCATCGGCCACCCACCTCCATAGTATAATAACACATAGTACGTCTAAAAAAATTCTACCATAAAAGTAAAAAATTCACAAGCACAAAAGTGGTCAAAATTTAGAAATATTCGTAGAAATATCAGTTATATTCAACGGTTTTAAGCAAAATAAACTATTTTAACGATTGTAGAAAAATTCCTAATTGAATATAAAAATTTAAAATTTTACAGAAAAGCTCAAATAATAATCTGTAGTAATGAATGGTATATTTACTTTTTGTTAAGAAGAAGCATTTATAGAACTCACTATGTTGTATATCCAATCCGTTATTGTGAAACCTTGAACGAGCTTTAATGGACTATCATTACCGTATAATATTACTCTATAACCAATTTCTAATCCGGAATAATTATCATAATACCAATCCAATCCCGTTCTAAAGGTTATGTAGAGCGTTTTTTGCCTTAACTCATCTAAAAATGTATTCCATTCTTCTTGGCTTACGGTTGAACTTGTCCAAATCGTAAGTGCCATCCCTGACTCAAGTGTACCAAATAATTCAATATTTTTAGACAACAATGTCCCCATACTTAAAAATCCTCTTGCTACCGTTGAACCTGCATACTCTGAAAAATTATAATTTCCAACGAGTATCGTCAGCAATTCTGCGTACGGTTTAATTATCACAGGTCTTACAATCATATTCCCATGTACGTAGCTTCAGTTGAATAAAATATAAACCTGTGATGATTCGTCATATGGTTCTCCCATATAAGTTTTTGAAATGAAAAGTGGGTCGAAAAAATAAGTTTCTATTGAAGAAACAAATAACGGCAATACATAGTATCTATAGCGAAGATTAAAAATTCCAAGAACATCAAATAGTGGTTGAGTTGAGACTTCCGAATTTCCAAAGGAAACACCAACCGATGTGAACTCGACGAAGAAACCTTCCTTGTGTTGTGGGATTATACTTAACACAAAGTCAGAAGATTTACTATCAGCAAATACCAAAGATGTTAATATTACAAACGCTGTTGCAAAAATAACTAAAATAGGCTTTCTTCTCATAATATTAACCTACTTGAATTTTATAACACAATAGAATTATACCACCAAACAAAAAATTATTTTATGATATAATGAAAAAGAAGACCAAATAAAATAGTGGTGGTGATAAATCTTGAAGAGCATGGAAAAAATAGACGGCGTTATTGAGCTAAGAAACGGTGTTGTCGAACGTATTAAACAATGTAATTTATTTATTTTAGATATCGATGGTACATTCTATTTAAGTGGGAAACCATTTGAAGGTTCACGTAAATTTGTTGATATAGTTGAACAACTCGGTAAAAAGTTTGTATTTTTAACCAACAATTCCAACAGAACTATCGATAGCTATGTCGAAGAGTTTAAGAACATTGGATTTAACCTTTCAAAAGAGCATTTCATAACAGCAGGCGTAGCAACCGCTGAGTATTTATTTGAAGAATTCGGTCCTGCTAAGGTTTACATCGTTGGAACAGACGAGATAAAAGAAGAATTCAAAAGAGTAGGATTAAATGTTGTAGAAGAAAACCCAGAAATTGTTGTCGTGACATTTGACAAGACATTAACATATGAAAAAATCAAAAAAGCAACGCAATTTGTTGCTAATGGTGCGCTTTTTGTCGTAACAAATCCAGATTTGAACTGTCCATCCGACGAAGGGCCACTTCCTGATGCAGGCGCTATTGCATCAGTTATCAGAAAAGCTGCTGGAGTTTACCCTAACATAGTATTTGGAAAACCAGAGCCTAAACTTTTGGAAATGGTAATGAGACGCTACAACATAAGCCCAACTGAGACTTGTATGATTGGTGATAGACTTTATACAGACATACTGGCAGGTATCCAATCTGGAACATGGACAGCACTTGTTTTGACAGGAGAGGCTACATTAGAACAAGCTGAAAAAGGACCTATCAAACCTCATATAATAGCAAAAGATATTGGGGTAATTGCAGAAATGCTTATAAAATAAAATGAAGGAGATATAGAGCATTAAAATATGATTAAATACGCTCTTAGAAATAAACCAATAGAAAAACTTGTTGAACTTGCCCAAAGTGGATTGAATGACGCTGTTGATTTGATAATTGAAAAGTATTACCCAATGGTTGTGAGAATCGCCTCACAATTTTATGCACCATGGGCTGAATTTGATGATATCGTTCAAAATGGACTTATCGGGCTTATAAAAGCGATATATTATTTTGAAGAGAATAAAAGTTCGTTTTCAACATTCGCTTGGAGGAGCATAGAATCTGAAATAAAAACATTTATTACTTACCAAAACAGAAAGAAAAACAAGATGCTTTCAGATTCAACAAGTATGGATTCGGTTTTTGACGATGTTGATGACGAGCAAATAGATTATTTTGTGGCCGATGAAAACACAAGTACTAACGTCGTGAAAAAGACCATTTTAAGTATCGTACATGAAGAAATATTGGAAAAGCTAAACGAAGAAGAAACGCAGATATTCGAGCTCTGGCTTGACGGGTACAGTTACAAAGAAATTGAAGAAATGGTTGGTGTAAATTTCAAAAAAGTCGATAATACGGTACAGAAAGTTAAAAAAATCGTCCGAAGTAAATTGAGTACATCTATCTTACCGTTCTTGGAGGGATAATTCTGAAGCCTGATTTGAAAGTAAAAAGTGTTAAAGATATAGATTTCAAAAAATTACTCTCTGAAGGAAAGAGAGTTTTTCTTTTTGATTTCGATAACACAATCAATGTATGGAAATCTAACATCGTGCCAAAAGAAATAGAGGAGATATTCAAATATCTCCTCTCTAATGATGCCTCTGTTTTTATTGTCTCAAATGGGAAAAAAAGAAAATTAGAAATCAACAACGTAAAGATTATCTGGCGCGCTCTTAAACCCTTGCCATTCAAAGTAATGATGAGATTGAAAAAACATCTTAAAAATAAGGATGAGATAGTAGTTATCGGTGATCAAATATTCACAGACATACTCTTTGGTAAATTGATAGGTGCTTACACTATAAAAGTTGAACCATTAGATACAAGTAAAGAATTCATAACTACTAAGATTTTCAGATTCTTTGAGAGATTGTTCAAATTACACTGAAATCTTTATAAATGTAATGGCTTATCTGTTATTCCTTCGAGTGCACCAAGTAAAGTCTCACTCAACGTTGGATGTGGATGTATTGATTCTTCAAGTTGATGAGCCGTGAGTTTATTCTTAACTGCTACAACACCTTCCATGATAAGCTCAGTTGCAACTGGTGAGACAATAGACATTCCAAGAACTGTACCTGTTTCTTTATCGGCTATAACCTTTGCAAAGCCTATGTTTTCAAGCATCGTTCTTGCTCTTCCATTTGCTGATAGTGGGAACTTCGAAATCTTTACTTTTTCATGGTCGATATCTTTTTCCCTTAAACCAACGGATGCAACCTCTGGATTTGAGAATATGATTGATGGAACCGCTGAATAATCCATTTCTGCTTCTATTCCAGCTATATTCAACGCGGCAGTTATTCCTTCATAAGATGCCACATGTGCTAACATAATATGACCTCTTATATCACCGATAGCGTAAACACCTTCTATGTTAGTTTGCATCTTTCTATTTGTCTTTATTCCCCTTTCAATTTCTACATCTAATGCTCTTACATCTTCCGGTATATTTGGCCTTCGCCCAACAGCTAAGAGTATATGTTCAACTTCCACGATACTTTCTTTCTCATTGTTATCTTTTATCGTAACTCTGTAAGATTTTTCGAGTTTTTCAACGTTTGTAACTTTACTTTTTTCTTGGATTTCTACACCTTTTCTTATCATCGCTTTTTTAACTTCTTCGGCAACGTCTGAATCTTCGGTTGGTAATATGTGTTCAGCTAATTCCACAATTCTTACTTTTGTTCCAAGCGAACTGAAAAAAGTTGCAAATTCAACACCAATTACTCCCCCACCAATTATAAGCAAACTCTGTGGCACACTTTGTAACTTAAAAACATCATTGCTTGTCCATATACCCTCGATACTATCAAACGGTGGAAATACGACAGGAACGGAACCGTGAGCAAAAACAAGATTTTTCCCTTCAAATATCTCACCTGATTCTTTTATCTTCACCTGATTTTTATTTACAACCTCTGCAGTTCCCTTTATTAATGTTACATTATTCTTTTTCATGAGAAACTCTATACCTTTTCTCGACAACGTTACACTCTTCTGTGCGTGTGCCATTATTTTGGAAATATCGTATCCTTCAAAAGTTGCTTTAACTCCGTATTTATCTGCTTTTTCTCTTATTTCATCTATTAAATGTGTAGCTGTAAGCAACGCCTTTGTTGGAATACAACCCCAATTAGTACAAGTACCACCAAGATTCTCTTTCTCAACAAGTGCAACATTTTTACCCAAGTGTGCAAGTTTTATCGCGCAAACGTACCCTCCCGGTCCACCACCTATAATCACTGCATCGAACATAAAATTTCCCTCCTTGCTTTGTTTTTTACCACGGATAATTATCAATTATATGGTAACACACTAAACAACCAAAATCAACATTAATATTAGCTATTTAAGAAAAGCAAAATTCATGCTATAATTTAAAAAGCACAAAAATCGTAAACAAAAACTGGGAGGACGTTTGAAGATGCACATAGGAATCATATTTGGCACCAGACCGGAAATTATAAAGGTTGCACCTGTTTATTTGAAAGCAAAAGAGATGGGTATAAGTACCGACTTTATCTGCACAGGTCAACATAGAGAAATGGTCGATATGATGAAAGATATTTTTGCCATCGATTCTGATTACGATATGAACATCATGACTAAAGACCAAACATTGAACGATGTAACTTACAAAGTAGTTATGGAATTCGAAAAACTTTCAAAAGAAAAACACTACGATTGGATATTTGTTCAAGGAGACACAACAACAGCAATGGCAACAGCTATAGCAGCGTTCAACAGAGGTATAAAAGTTGGACATATAGAAGCCGGGTTAAGAAGTGGAAATCTGTACGATCCATTCCCTGAAGAAATGAACAGAAGAGTTATAGACCAAGTTTCAGAAAAACTCTTCGCACCCACGAAAAATGCAAAAAACACACTCTTAAAAGAAAACTTTCCAGAAGAAAAAATAATCATAACAGGCAATACCGTTATCGATGCCCAAATGTACGTAATGAACAAATTTGATTTGGAGTCTATACGTAAAAAAATAATCAACCATACGAATTATTTTGTCGTAACTCTACATCGAAGAGAAAACATCGGTCAGCGAATGAGAAATATCCTAAGAGCTATCAGGAAATTCTCAGAGGAGCAAAATATAGAGTTCGTGTTTCCAGTGCATAAAAACCCAAAAGTTAGAGAAATTGTGTACAGCGAGCTGGAAAATTGCAAAGGTGCTCATCTCATAGAACCAGTTAACTATGTTGAAATGACCTCATTAATTAAAGATAGTCTATTTGTCGCAAGTGACAGTGGGGGGTTACAAGAAGAGGCTCCAACATTTAAGAAATTTGTTGTTGTTTGCAGAGAAACAACGGAACGCCCAGAAGTTATTGAAAGTGGGTTTGGAGTCTTGGCAGGTACAACACAAGAAGATGTTTATAAAAACCTAAAATTAGCGCTCGAATTTAAACCAGAAGATAGGGAAAACCCGTTTGGCGACGGAAAAGCTTCGGAAAGAATTTTAATGAGTATATTATAAACAAATAAGAGCACAGTTTTCACTGTGCTCTTATTTTTTGTCTTTCAAAAATTTAAAAATCCCAAAGAGTGAACCTATACCGTACGATATATGCAAGGTAAGAAAACCTATCAAAGCGTAAAAAAACAAAGAAAAATCTTTGTGATTTAGAGAAATTCCAAATGAAGATAAAATATTCAATACAAAATACAAAATTAAAGGTATTGAAAAAATGACTTTGAGAAAGTCATCGAAGAATAGAATAAATGCAAAAAGTGTAATCAAGTAAACGACGAAAAACAATGGAATAAGATGCCTCAATCTGTAAGGATTTTCAGCAAACTTTTTACTGTAAGTAACCCAAAAACCGTTTGAAAAGTTATTTTTCCACAATTCTTTATACTTATCTCGCGCGAAATAGTAAGCTCTTGCTTGTGGAATCAACATAATCCTGTATCCTGAACCCTTCAACCGCAAGTTAAATTCGATATCTTGATTTCTTATCAAATTTTCATTAAAAAGACCAACTTTTTCAAATACTTCTCTTTTATAAACACCATATGCGACAGTATCAACATAAGTTTTTTCGACCGCGCCCAGTTTATACCTCGCTCCGCCAATACCAAATGGATGCTTTAAGATTTCAGCTATCGCCAAAGCTTTCTTCGATTCACTTCTTGGCAAAACTTCAACGACTCCACCCGCTATATCACACTCACCACTTTCAATTGCTTTTACACATTCTTTAATGTAATTTTTTGAATAAGAAGCGTGTCCACTTGCTATCATTACATATTCACCTGAAGAATTACGGATACCGATATTAAGCCCAGATGGGGTATAAACCTTTTCGTTTTCAATTAATTTAACCTTTTCTGGAAAACGCCCCACATACCTTTGAACTATATTACGTGTTTCATCGGTACTCATACCATCAATAACTATAATTTCAATATCTTCATATTCCTGCCCTAGTAAGCCATCAAGCACCTTTTGTATAGTCTTAGCCTCATTCCTAACAGGCAGCACAATGGATACCTTTTGCTCAGCCAATTTTATTTCCTCCTTGAAGTGATTTACCAATTACAATTATAACTTTTTTCGCCTTTTAATCAATACAACAAAGCATTTTAAGATATATATTTGTCTCTTAGTCAAACCTAATCAAATTTCGTGAAAAAATTCTAAATTATCTCTTGACTAATAGCAATTTTTGGTTTATTATAATTGTGAAAAAAATAACGTTATAAAAATAACAATTGTAATATTTCGTAGAATCGAGTTATAGATGAACATGAAAAATACATGATAAAGCTAATTAAAATGAACTAATTTTTGGAGGTGTGGTTAAGGTGACAAGGACATTCGATAAGGTCGAGAAGATATTGGAAAAGTACGGTTACAAGAAAGAGATGCTCATAAAAATTCTCCTTGAGGTTCAAAAAGAGTACAGACACATCCCAAGAGAGGTCGTTAACTACATAGGTGTCGCTTTAGGTATCCCACCTGCAAAGATTTACGGTGTTGCAACATTTTACGCGCAATTCTCCCTCAAACCAAAGGGCGAATACACAATTCTCATCTGCGATGGTACGGCATGCCATATGGAAGGTTCAATGAGTCTTGTAAAAGCTATAGAGGAAGAAGTGGGAATTAAGCCAGGTGAAGTCACGCCAGATTTGAAATTCAGCCTTGATAAAGTTGGTTGTCTTGGCGCTTGTGCTCTTGCTCCAGCTATGGTTATTAATGGAGAGGTTTACGGTAATTTGAAGCCAGAAAAGGTTAAGGAGATTCTTAGAAATTTAAAAGAAAGGAAGGCTGAGTAATATGGCAATAGCTGTTGAAAGAAAGTTCAAAAATCCAGCTGATTTGTTGAGATACATAGAAGAATTAAAAATAAAAAGAGAAAAGAAGCTCCAAAAACCATCTATATACGTATGTGTTGGTACAGGTTGTACCGCGAGTGGTTCGAGAAAGGTTTACGCTAAATTCGTCGAAGTTATAAATCAAAAAGGATTGGATGTAAATATAGAAAAGATTGACGATGATGACACACCAGTGAAAAAAACAGGATGCTGTGGATTATGTTCGCTTGGCCCACTTGTAAAGATAATGCCAAATGGAATTACATACAGCCATGTCAGTGTTAACGATGTTGAAGAAATAGTTGAGAAAACTCTTATGAAAGGTGAAGCAATTGAAAGGTTATTGCTCACAGACCCAATTACAGATAAAAAGGTTGAAAGGCTTGAAGATGCGACATTCTTTAAAAACCAAACATTTTACATAATGGAGGCAATAGGTACAAGCGAATGTGAAAGCATAGAGGATTACATGGCACGTGGTGGATATACTTCCCTTGCCAAAGTACTCTCTGGTATGGATAGAAAAGAGATAATAGAACAAATTAAAGCGGCTGGCCTGCGTGGTCGTGGTGGTGGTGGATTCCCAACGGGTTTAAAATGGGAGGCTGCCTATAATAGTAAAGGGGATATCAAATACGTTGTCTGTAACGCAGACGAAGGTGACCCAGGAGCATTTATGAACAGAACTTTGCTTGAAAGAGACCCACATTCTGTTCTTGAAGGTATGATTATCGCTGCGTACACAATCGGTGCGCAAAAGGGCTATGCGTACATCAGAGCTGAATACCCAATTGCAGTTGAGATGTTCAATAAAGCTATAGAAGATGCAAAAGAATACGGTTTGCTCGGTGAAAATATTTTAGGTACAGATTTCTCATTTGAATTGTACGTAAAAGAAGGTGCTGGAGCGTTTGTTTGTGGTGAGGAAACAGCTTTACTTGCATCTATCGAAGGTAAAAGAGGTGTACCAAGACCAAGACCTCCATTCCCAGCACAATCAGGTTTGTGGGGTAAACCAACGTTAATAAACAATGTTGAGTCTTACGCAAATGTACCAAAGATAATTAGAGATGGTGTTGAAAATTATAGAAAACGCGGTGTTGAAAAATCACCTGGAACGAAGATGTTCTCAGTCACAGGGCCTCTCAAACTTACAGGTATCATTGAAATCCAATTTGGTACAACGTTAAGATATATACTTGACAATATCTGCGGTGGTACATCAAATGGTCAAAAGATAAAGGCTATACAAATCGGTGGACCATCAGGCGCATGTCTCCCAGAAGAATTATTCGATTTACCTCTTGATTACGACACGTTGAAATCAGTAGGTGCAATGGTTGGTTCAGGTGGTATCGTTGCAATCACGGAAGATAGGTGTATGGTCGAAGTTGCAAGGTTCTTCCTTGATTTTACAAAGCGTGAGTCATGTGGAAAGTGTGTACCATGTAGGGAAGGAACAACACAAGCGTATAACATACTAGAAAAATTCACACAAGGTAAAGCTACTTACGAAGACCTTGAAACACTCGAACAATTGTCAGAAATAATCAAGACAGCATCATTATGTGGACTTGGTAAGACGGCTCCAAACCCAATTATCAGTACATTGAAGTATTTCAAAAATGAATACATCGAACATATAGAAGGTAAATGTCCGAGTGGAATGTGTACCGCGTTTAAGAAATACATTATCATACCCGAAAAGTGTAAGAGCTGTAGCTTGTGTGCGAGGAGTTGTCCAAATAATGCAATCAGTGGCGAAAGAGGTAAGCCTTACGTCATCGACCAGGATAAGTGTATTAAGTGCGGCTTGTGTGTAACGAAGTGTAAATTTGGCGCCATAGAACTTGTCGGTTAATTATTCGGGAGGGTGATGAGCAATGAAAATAAAAGTTAACGGTAGAGAAGTTGAAATTAGGAACGATGCAAGAAATGTTCTGGAAGCACTTAGAGAAGTGGGCATAGAGATACCAAACTTATGTTATCTCTCAGAAACTTCCGTTTACGGCGCATGTAGAATGTGCCTTGTAGAAGTCGATGGAAGAGAAATAACAACTTCATGTACACTTATGCCGAGGGAAGGAATGGAAATAAAGACACACACACCGAAGATTTACGAAATGAGAAAAGGTATACTCCAACTCTTACTTGCTTCTCACGATGGCGATTGTACAACATGTGAGATGAACGGAAAATGTAAACTTCAAAAGTATGCTCAAGATTTCGGACTTACAACAAATAGATTCGAAAAGATATCAAAGAAAACAATTACAGATAAAAATTCTATTATCGTTAGAGATAATGCAAAGTGTATACTCTGCGGTGATTGTGTAAGAGCATGTGATGAGATTCAAACAGTTGCAGCAATCGATTTTGCTTACAGGGGATTTGAAGCACAAGTTGTTCCTTCATTTGAAGAAAAACTTGAAAATACAGAATGTGTATTCTGCGGTCAATGTGTCGCTTACTGTCCAACAGGCGCTCTAGCTATAAGAAACGACGTTGACAAGGTTTACAAAGCAATTGAGGAAGGAAAGTACGTCATCGGTATGATTGCACCAGCAGTTAGGGCTTCATTACAAGAAGAATTCGGTATGGAAGACGATATAGCAATGGCTGGTAGAATGGTATCTATTCTAAAGATGATAGGTTTCAAAAAAGTATTCGATGTTGCATTTGCGGCCGATTTAGTTGCATATGAAGAAGCGCATGAATTTATGGAAAGACTCGAAAATGGTGAAAAGTTACCACAATTCACATCATGTTGCCCTGGCTGGATAAAATTCGCTGAACAATATTATCCAGAATATCTTCCAAACTTATCGAGTGTTAAATCACCACAGATGGCACTTGGAGCAATTATCAAAAAGTACTATGCACGAGAAATCGGTGTTAATCCAGAAGATATAGTTCTTGTTTCAATTATGCCATGTACCGCGAAGAAATTCGAAGCGGAAAGAGAAGAATTTGAAGGGGATATTGATATAGTCCTTACAACAAGAGAACTTGTTAAGATTTTCAAAGCAACGGGAATTGATATAAAGATGGTTGAACCGGAACCATTCGACAGACCTTACGGTCTTTCTTCTCAATCAGGATTGAGCTTTGGTAAGACAGGTGGAGTTTTGGGTAGCGTCGTAAAAGTTATAGAAGACAAAGTAAACGTTAAAAGAGTAAATACAAGAGAAATTGCTCAGGGTGTAAATTTAACAGAAGTGGAACTTGAAAATGGAAAAGTTGTAAGAGGTGTAGCTGTCTTCGGTCTTGGCAATGTTAGAAAGGTAATTAGTGACATAAAAGAAGGAAGGCTCAACGCAGACGTTGTTGAAGTCATGGCTTGTAACTATGGTTGTATCGGTGGCGGTGGACAACCATATCCAAACGACGTAAGAACAAGAGCAAGAAGAGCAAAGATTCTCAAGGAAACACAAAGTGTCGATGTACTTATATCACCAACGGAAAACTTCCATATGAGAGAACTTTACACAAAATACTTTGGAGCACCACTCAGCCACGAAGCACACGAAGTATTACATACTGAATACAAACACAGAAAGAGAATTGAAGAGGAAGAAATAGAAATACTCCCATTACCAGATGTTGAAGATAAAGTTTCCGTCAGTGTATGTCTCGGTACATCGTGCTATTCAAAAGGTTCATACGAAATTCTTGAAAACCTTATATCTTTAGCGAACAAAGAAGAATGGGCAAAGAACTTAGAGATTAAAGGTACATTCTGTGTAGAAAACTGTGGCATGGCACCAAACGTCGTAGTTAATGATAAAATAGTAGAGCAAGCAACAATCGAAAAAATAAAAGAGGTGGCGCTTAATGAACTTGGAAGAAAGAAAGGGGATCCTGAGGTTTCCAAAAGCAACATTTGAAAGGTTGAAGATTTACCATTCGCTGCTCACTCAACTTCAAAACGAAGGAAACGTTAAATACATTTCATCCGACGAGATAGCAGATATGCTCAGAATTACTCCAGAACAAGTTAGAAAAGATTTTTCATTTCTTGAAACAAACGGAAAGCCTAAGGTTGGATATTATATCCCGGAGTTACTTGCCGAATTAGATGAGTTATTTGGAACAAAAGATAGAGATAGCATAATCATAATTGGAGCGGGACATTTAGGACAGGCATTGGCAAATTACAAAGGTTTTAAAAACATAGGTACGCAAGTAGTTGCTATTTTCGATAACGATCCAGCGAAAATCGGTCAAATGGTTGGCGAGCTTATGATATTACCACTAAAAAATATTCCAAGAGTTATAAGAAGGTTCAAAGTAGAGATTGCAGCAATATGTGTTCCAGAAAGTTCAGCCCAAGAAGCCGCAGATTTGCTCGTTGGATATGGAATAAAAGCAATTTGGAATTTCTCGACAAAGATTTTAGATTTACCTAAAGATATCATAGTACAAAACGAAGATATAACAAGGGGACTGCTCGGAATAAAACATATGTTAATCGAAAGAAGACAAAGCGAAGCTGAAAAGTCTAACGTAACTAAATAATAAAAAATATTACATATAGTGAGGATGCGACCTCACAACGGCCACCACACCTTCCCACCCCGGTTTTTACCGGGGGATTTTTTTATCATTTTGTCATTTTATCAAACAATTATACAAAAAATCGGCTGCTCATAATTAAAGCAGCCGATTGATTTGTGATTTTAAAACATCACTTTACATTCCAAATTTCGTGGTACTCGTGAGGAGTCTCACAGTATTCACATACAAATTTACCATCAACTTGAATAAACGATGCCGAAACATTCTCTCCATGCGCTGGGTTTGTGATACAGTTTTCGTTTTTGCACCTAATTTCATCGAAATTATAAATCCTCGGTGGAAGCTGCAGTCTGTACTTTTCTACAACTCTGCTATCTTTAATTATATTCACTGTCGTATTCGGCGAAATGGCAGCTAATTTCTTTATTTCTTTGAACGAGAGGTATTTATCAGGAAGGCTTATGTACCCTTTGTAATTTCCATCAGCAGATTTGAATATTCCATCAGCGCTATCCACATCGTAAATTTTGAGAATTTTTCTTATCTTTACAATAGTATTGTAAATCTCTTCAGTTGTTTTACCTTTCGCTATATGGTCAATAACCGTACCATTACTGATGGGTTTAATTCCTCGCTTGCCTTCTTTAGCAACACCTTTTGTACCATCAACTATTGGAGCTGGGATTATAAAATCGTCAGGTAATTCTTCTCGTTTCTTTGTTGTGTCAAAATCCGCTAAAAGTGCACCACCAAGCATGGAAAGCAAAACAACTCTCACCCAATATCCATTAATCGCCTGATGTTCCCAACCATTTAGTGGAAGCGTGTCTAAGAATGTTGGAATTTCGGGATCGACTTTAGGTCTTGGAAGTGGATGGTAAAACTTTGTACCTTCTGGTATTTTATCAAGCATGTCTTTTCTGAATGTGACTGCTTTTTTCAAAAGGTGGGCTTTTTCGAGGATATCTTCTCCCATTCGTTCAAGTTGTAATCTTGTGAAGTACCAAATTGGTGCGGGATTGGTGGTTTCTAAATACTCATCTATCGAGCTATACAATCTAACTTCGAACCCATTTCTCTTCATTTTTTCAATATAACTTTTCGGCATTTGCAGTTCTTCCGGTGCTATTAAATCGACTTCAACATTTTTAAAGACTTTCAACCCATTGGCTTTTGAGTGAACAGTTCTTCCATGTAACAAATCACCGACAAGTGCAATTCGAATATGGGAATTATCAAAGTTCATCTGTTCTAAAAAAGTGAATTCGTCTAGTAATTCTTGTGTTGGATGTTCGTGTTTACCATCTCCACCATTAATAAACGCTGGGCGTTCGATTCCGTGTCTCTCTGCGAATTCACCAACTTTTTGCTCGAGTAAGCGTGTAACACCTTCTAATCTTGTTCTGAGTATGAAAATTGAATATTCACTGTAACCCGTTAACATGTTAAAAGTATCTACATAGCTTTCTTGCTTATTAAAAGATGAGTGTTCTGAATCAAATACATTTACTTTTGCGTTTTTGTGGAATTTAGCGGCGTTTATAAACGATTCCTTTGTACGTGTGGAAGGTTCTACAAAGACGATGTATATACCTGTCTCTCGTTTGATTTGAAATTCTGAAACATCTTCTTTGTTTCTAATCTTTTCCTTTAACTTTTGCGTACTCTTATACAAGAAAAGTTGTTCCTCAACAGAAAAGTCGTTTATAACCGCAAGTGTCCTTCCCAAAAAGTCTCTCTTCATACAAAACCACTCCCCCCACGTTCTAAGTTTTCTTTCCTGTTTTCTTTTTTGTAAGCATAGTGTACACATTATGCACAAAAGTACGCTATGCTTTGTATTCTATACCTATTGAATTATACCACAATCCAGAAAACGTAAAAGAGATATAATGTAAAAAAAGAGGTTCTGAAATCTTTCAGAACCTCTTTTTTTAAAGATTACATGTTGTATTTTTTCATACTTGATATATGAAGCAATCTTGATAAGATAACAAGTATTACAATTCCGACTGGTATGAGCACAAACGCTGAAATTTTTGAAAAACCGAAAATTAAGTATAAGAAAAGTGAAACCAGTGCTGTTGTCATTGCGTATGGTATTTGCGTATTCACGTGATCCATATGATCCGAACCAGAGAATATCGAGGAGAGAACAGTTGTGTCAGATATAGGTGAACAGTGGTCACCAAATATTGAACCTGCGAAAACAACTCCAGCCATTACTGTAACAGAGAAAAATGCATCACCAGTAATTTTGTAAGCAATCGGTATTGCAAGAGGTGTCATAATTGCCATTGTTCCCCATGATGTGCCTGTTGCAAAGGAAATAAGCATAGAGACTACAAAGATTATACTTGGTACCAAAGCAAATGAAGCATCTTCGCTTATCATAGAAACTACAAATTTTGGAAGCTCCATATCTTTTGTCACACTTCCGATTGACCATGCAAGTACAAGTATAGCACATGCGAGTAACATTAATTTCAAACCATCAAGGAATGTCTTCATCATTTCAGAGACGTTCATAAGTCTAAATCCTGCAGCAATTAACATGCCTGTGATAACCATTGCGAAAGCACCCCAGAGCAACGCAGTTGCCGCATCCGCGTTTCCTAACTTTTCAATCAAAGTTGTTCCACCGGCTTTTGCACCTGTATAATAAAATCCCCAGAGAGTTACTCCTATGAGAGCAACGATAGGTAAAACAAACGTCAGTATCATAGGTTTTTTAGTTATTGGTTCCCCAAGTTCGAAATCAACGTTAAGCATGGGCACTGCCCCATCTCTGTATGTCTTTCCTTCTTTTCTCGCCCTTAATTCTGCCTTGAGCATCGGACCAAAATCCCATTCGGTAATAGCAATTAATCCAACAAATAAAACAGTAAAAATACAATAAAAGTTAAACGGTATGCTTCCAAAGAAAGCTTTTATAGGAGTTACATCCTTTATTCCCGCAGCATCTATACCATTTTGAATCATAGATAATTGATATGCAATCCAATCAGAAATAAAGAATGTTGCCACAGGTGCAGAGGTAGAGTCAAGGATATAAGACAATTTTTCTCTTGATATCTTATGTTCCTCAAATATATCTCTTGTAACATTTCCAACAATGGCGGCATTGATGTAATCATTGAAGAAAACAATTATTCCAAGAAGCCATGCGGTTACATTAGCCGTCTTTCTTGATTTTATACGTTTCTTTGCCCACTCTGACAAAGCCATACTGCCTCCGAGTTTCCATATAAAAGCTATACCCGCTCCCATTAACAAATTGAAAAGGAGAAGTTTAGCATTCCATTCATCCGCCATAGAACCTATAATTTTGTCAAGCGAATACCCAACTGCAGCCATTGGGTTGAAAGAACTCAAGAGTAACCCACCGGTGAATATACCCAGGAAAAGAGAAAGAAGAACGTTTTTGGTGATGAAACTGAGAACAATAGCTACAAGCGGTGGCAATATAGACCAAGCTGTACCTTGCATCCTCCACACCTCCCAAAATAAAATAAATAAGAAATCTGGTACATTATAACATAATTTCTTTCAAACAGCGCGATTGAATTTATATTGTAACATTTAATCTGTATGTTATAATTTTCATGAATGAAATTTCAAAGTTATCAGAAAATATAAAATAATGGAAAGGAGCTATGTCAGATGATTTATCCACTCCCATGTTGGGTTTACGAATCTGTGATTTATCAAATCTTTCCAGATAGATTTGCAATAGGTAAAGGAAAAACAGTGCATGATAAAGCACATCTTTACACAAAAAGAGGTGGAAAAATTGTTGAATGGAACACATTACCAAAACATAAGCCGAATATTGAGCATTGTTTTGAATTCTACGGCGGAGATTTGTGGGGAATTGCTGAAAAGATAGACTATTTGAAAGACCTTGGCGTAAATTTGATTTATACAACTCCAATTTTCCTCTCACCTTCTAATCATAAATACGATATTATAGACTATATGAAAATCGATCCCCAATTCGGTGGTGAAGCGGCGTTCAAGTATTACCTAAAAAAAGCAAAAGAAAATGGATTTAGAGTTATGCTTGATGGTGTCTTTAATCACCTGAGTAAAGAAAATAAATGGTTTAAGAGTGCACTTAGAGGTAAAAAAGAGCATTTAGCTAAATTTTCATTTTATAAAAATGGTTACAGGGCGTGGCAAAACGTTGATGGTATGCCCGAATGGAATTGGGAAGAAACTCCGGTTAGAGAATATTTATTAAATGTTGTGGAGCATTACTTGAAAATGGGAGTAGATGGTTGGAGGTTGGATGTCGGATTCGATGTTGGATACGTTAATAATGCGCTTATAACATCAAGAGCAAAATCTGTATCAACTGAAAAGTATGTTGTAACGGAAACATGGAATTTTCCATCTAATTGGGAAGTGGTTGATGGGATAATGAATTATCATTTCAGGGAAAGTGTAATTGGCTGGTTGAATGGTAATCTTAAAAACATCGGTTACGCGCTTCAAAGCGCTTACGATAAAACACCGAATATTTACGGTTGTTGGAACATGTTGGATAGTCACGATACTCAAAGGATTGCAACCGTTTTGCCAGATAAAGATTTAAGGAAACTCGCGATAGTCCTACAATTCACTTATCCCGGTGTACCTTTTGTTTACTACGGAAGTGAAATTGGTATGGAAGGCGGTTGGGATCCAGAAAATAGAGCTGGTATGATATGGGATGAAAAACAATGGGACAACGATTTAAGAGAGTTTTACAAAAAGCTAATCAAGATAAGAAAAACAGAGACTGCTCTTAAAATAGGAACATTTGAAGTTATAAACGATGAACCTTTAGCCTTTTTAAGAAAAGCACCGTATGTACTCGATGATGTTATAGTTGTTGTTAACAAATCAGAAAAGCAAGAAATCGCTCTTTCTGTACCTGATGGAAGACTCCTTGCTGGTACGTGTTTTGTTGACTTATTCACCAACGAAGAGTTTTGGATTGTTGGTGGAATACTAAGAATAAATGTTCCAGCCAAAGGTTTCAGAATACTCAAGGCAACAAATAAAACCAAAGGTAATTACAACCAATATAAAAGAATTTATTGATTATTAATTTAATATATATTTCCATGGGGGAATTTCAGTGAACAAGGGGCGTAGGGGATTACGCAAAGGAAGTGTACTTGTCGCTGTGCTCATCATTCTCATTGTCATAGTGATGATTTTAACGAAATTGCAGTTTTTATTGTCAATAAGACTGAAAGGCTATCCATGATAAACGGGAATAAATTAAAAATAATTTCAAAGATTTAACGAAGACTTAAGTTGAAAATTAAAGAGGTGTGTGGTAAAAGTATTGTATCTCAAAATACAAAACACCAAATACACCGAATATTTTGTCGTGGGGGGAAAAGTATGTCAGAGGAAAAGAGAAACCAAAAAAAAGAAACAGTCGTTGTGCTTGATTTTGGATCCCAGTACACTCAACTTATCCTTCGAAGAGTAAGGGAGTTGGGTTTTTATTGCGAACTGTTGCCTTACGATGAGCCTTGGGAGAATGTTGAAAAACTGTCACCTGTCGCATTTATTCTATCCGGTGGACCTTCCAGCGTTTACGATGAAAATGCACCAAAAATACCTCAGTATGTTTTCGATTCCAATCTTCCAGTACTCGGTATCTGTTACGGACTACAAGCAATCGTTCACCAACTTGGTGGGAAAGTAGAAAAATCAACTCATAGAGAGTATGGGCCAGCAACGTTAAATGTAATCAAACATGTTGGAATCTTCCAAGATTTACCGAACTCTTTCACAGTTTGGATGAGTCATTCAGATAGAGTGGAAGTTTTACCTGAAAACTTCGAAGTTATAGCTAGAAGTGAAAATTCACCTTATGCAGCTGTTAGAAGTATCGACGATAGATTTTATGGAGTACAATTCCATCCTGAAGTTGCCCACACTCAATTTGGTAAGCAGATTCTTGAAAATTTCCTAAAGAAAGTAGCCAAACTCAATCCAAATTGGAAGATATCAAACCTTGCCGAACAGATAATAGAAGATTTGAGAAGAAAAATAGACGGAAGAGTTATACTTGGGCTATCCGGTGGTGTAGATTCTTCGGTTGTAGCCATGTTACTTCACAAAGCAGTACCAGACAAATTTATACCGATATTCGTCGATACGGGACTGCTAAGGAAAAATGAATGTATCGAAGTAGTTAAACAATTCGAAGAAATAGGCATACATATACACTATGTTGATGCCTCCGAGAAATTCTTGGAGGTGTTAGATGGTGTGGAAGACCCGGAAGAAAAAAGAAAGAGAATTGGTCACACGTTCATAGATGTTTTTTATGAAGAAGCAATGAAATTAAAAGAAAAGTATGGTGATATCAAATACTTAGCTCAAGGAACACTCTATCCGGATATTATCGAAAGTAAAGTTGCCGAAAGAAAAGCCGGTGCGAAGATAAAGACACATCACAACGTTGGTGGGTTACCAGAGAAATTACCATTCGAAATTATCGAACCACTGAGATATCTCTTCAAAGATGAAGTAAGAATGTTAGGTCAAGAAATTGGCTTACCGTCAAGTATTTTGAAACGTCATCCATTTCCAGGTCCAGGATTAGCTGTGAGAATCATCGGATCTGTAACAAGAGAAGCTGTAAAAACATTGCAAGAGGCTGATTTCATATTCATAGAAGAACTTAAAAAATGGGACCTTTACGACAAAGTCTGGCAAGCATTTGCCGTATTATTACCGATTAAAAGTGTTGGAGTTATGGGAGATTACAGAACATATGAAAATGTTATCGCACTCAGAGCGGTAACAAGTGAAGATGGTATGACAGCGGATTGGGCAAAATTACCACACGATTTTCTAAACCATGTGGCGAAAAGAATTGTCAACGAGGTAAAAGGAGTAAACAGAGTGGTTTACGATATCACATCGAAACCACCTGCAACAATCGAATGGGAATAAAAAACTATTTCTGTAAGAGAATCATCGTTACGTCGTCCTCCTGTAAGGGGGACGTTCTTTCTTTTAGCACTTTAAGGTATATCATCTCTAAATTGTCGTCAGGACTTACTAAGTTAACTAACCCTTCGGTTGTAAGCATACCACCTTTTGTTTTTTCTTCGGTTATCCCATCGGTGTACAGTAGCAACTTTCCATCAGATAAGTTGAAAACGTTTACAACCTCTTCAGTATAATCTTCAGAAAAACCAAACCCAATAGGTGGAATGTTAGTTGTACTTAATATTTCTTTTTTTGAGATATTCACCGGTGAAGGGTGAGCAATATCAAGGAACTTAAATATATCATTTTCGAGTTTTCCAAATATCGCTGTGAAGTATATACCTTCAAGTTGATATTTTTTCAATTCATTCTCAATCAAAAATGGTACACCATGTAATGGTGGATCAAAGGAAAGTACGATGTCAAAGATTGTTCGTAGCAACATACTAACAAGAGCAGCCGCAACACCGTGACCACTGATGTCTATTATACCAACCCATGGTGGGTTAAAGTAAATCATATCTCCACCAAGCCCAACGGATGGTCTGTAGAAAAACTTAACGTTATCCATATCCTGTGGTACAAATGCCTGCTGAATTTTTATCGCAAGGGACATATCATTATCCATCTTTTCCGCGTCAGAAAATAGTTCTATAGCTCCTATAACTTCACCATCAGGTTTAATTGGAATACCAAAAACAGAAAACGGCCTTCGCTTACCACTTTTCGTTAAACCGTAAACAGCAAACGGCACTTGAACTGGAATACCATTCTTTATTGCTTGGTAAAGCGGACATAGTTCCGTTGAACAAACTGGTATTCCCGTTCTATCAACGTGATTTAGCACCTGTTTAGCGCACGGTTTCCCAATAACATCTTCTGGTGAATAGCCTGTTAATTTCTGAGCCGCTTTGTTCCAAAATACAATTACCCTATCTTTAGAGACAATGTAAGCAGGTATATTTAAATCCATAAGAAAATTAATGACATTCTCTTTTTCTAAGTAACTTAAAAGTTTATACATATATTCACCTTCCTATATTTTCTATTATCTTTGCTATCTTCTCTGAATAAATTCTGTACGAATCCAAATTAATTAATTCTTCACAAGTTAGTTTTAAATCTTCATTTATTTGGATATCAGGAATATCATTAGCCAAGACTTTACCAGTTGGAATAATTAAATGTGCTTTCGTGTTTGGGAGAATTTTTACGATTTCATCGACGTAAAAGACATTTGGGAAATTGTATTCATTATCTGATGAAATTATAGTAACGTTATTATTCTTTTCTCCACTTTTTGCAAAAAAGCTTAATAGAACCTTGTGAGGAGTATAAAGGCAAGTCTTATCAACCAAGAAATAAACTTTTCCAGGTAATTGGTTCTCATCTGGTTGTATGGGGATTTGGTCTTTTTTAACAAGATGGTCTCTGTATCTAACATAGAGTTCCTGATAGAGTTTTTCAGGCTGAGAAATGAGCATGGAGATAATTGCCAATGGAATTGTTTCATCACCATCTGAAGCGTAACGTAAATCAAAAATAGTGATGGAAGAATCAGATGATTCACCAGCAATTTCTTCCATTTTTTGCGCTACGTATTGCATATCTTCTTTTGATGAAATTTTAAATGAATTGATTTTAACAACTAACGATTCGTCTAATTTTATCAAATCAATTATGTTTCTTTTTTCTTGGAACTTTTCAATTCCTTTTAAATAAGTCGTTTTTTGAACGGACGATTGTGGAGATTTATAAACAATTTGAATAGAATTGGCATCGATTATCTTTAAATAATATGTCAATAACTTTTCCACAAATGCGTATTTTGCCTCAAATTCGCTAAGGTTTGGGTAAAGTTTGGCATATCTTTCGAGAATTGTATCAATAGGTTCGCCGTTTATCGAGATTATTTTCGAACCTTCTGGAATTTCACAATTTGTCTCGTAAACAAATACCTCATTATCAATGTATTTAAATTTTAAAGGCAGAATTTTATCAACACGCCTAATCGGTATTTCTATACGCGTCGTACCGTCATTTAATTCCGATAAAACAGGTGCTACATTCACAGCAAACTGATAGGGTGTCATACGTGAGTTAAATTGTACATTTCGTGTTCTAAATTTGGTTCTGAAATTTGGGTTGTAACACTCCACATGTCTATCGTAAATATACTCTTTTACGACCTCAAAATCAACTTGAAGCGCAAAAGGGGAGTATCTAAAATGTTCGTAAACGTATATGGCTAATCCACCTATAACAAAGACAATTATTATAAACCAAAAGGTAAAATTTGGAACTTTCATAAACTTCACCTACCTTAGGTATTACGTAAACTTGTTTATTTAATTATAACACATGAGAATTTAAAAGGTGTTATAATATTATTTAGAGTTCAATTTCTTAATAATTTCCTATAAATAATTTCCTATTGGGGGTGTTCATTTTGTCTTCATTCGATGAAATTGTTAATCGCAGGGGAACAGATAGTTTTAAGTGGGATATGATCTTAAATATGCACGGTGAAGATATACTTCCTATGTGGGTTGCAGATATGGATTTTAAAACTTCGGAGAAGATTATAAAAGCACTTATCGATAGGGCAAATCACGGCATCTTTGGTTATACGTACCGCTCGGAAGAATATTACAAGGCAATCATTAAATGGTACAAGTCAAGGTACGAGGTTGAAATCGAAAAAGAGTGGATTGTTAATGGTCCAGGGGTTGTCCCTATGATATCGTTCGTAATAAATATATTCACACAACCCGGAGACAAAGTCATCATACAACCACCAGTTTATCCACCTTTTTTCAGAGTAGTTGAAAACAACGGTAGAAAAATAATTGAAAATAGACTTATCAAAAAAGATGGAAAATGGCTAATAGATTATGAAAATCTTGAAAAATCAATAGATAATAGAACGAAAATGATAATCATTTCAAACCCACATAATCCAGTTGGAAGAGTGTGGAGTATTGAAGAACTCGAAAAGTTATACGAAATAGCAAGGAGATATAATTTAATAATCGTATCTGACGAAATCCACGGTGATATCGTCTACACACCTTCCAAATTCACAAGCTTTTTAAAAATAGCAAAAGAGAATGTTATCGTACTGAATTCTCCAGGGAAAACGTTTAATATAGCTGGATTGCCAAATGCATACGGAATTATTCCAGACAAAACTTTAAGGCAAGCTTATAAAAATTACATCGAAAACCTTGAGCTCTTAATTGGAAATATTTTTTCCTTAGAGGCATTGAAAGTTGCTTACAATTCACCTGAATGGGTCGATGAGTTAGTTGAGTATTTAAAAAATAACAGAGATTACGCTTATAAATATATAAAAAGGAATTTACCACTTCTTGAGCCGTCACTTCCAGAAGGTACTTATCTTATGTGGATCGATTGTTCAAAAGCTAACTTGGAAAATCCACACGAATTCTTTTTAAAAAACGCACGCGTTTATTTAAATGATGGTGCAGAGTTTGGTGATAAAAATTGTGTCAGACTCAATTTTGCATGTCCTAGGAGTTTGTTAAATGATGGACTTGAAAGAATGAAAAAAGCGTATGACAACGCCTTGGAATTTGAGGCATTTAGATTACCAGATGAAAGGTTTGAGATATGTCGTAATATAAGAGAGGAAGTATTCGTAAATGAACAAAACATAGATAAAGAACTTGAAATGGATGGAAAAGATGAAGAAGCCATTCACTTTATTTTGAAGCACTTCTCAAAGCCTGTAGCAGTAGCAAGAGCAAGAGATACAGGAGATTACTGGAAAATAGAACGTGTTGCTGTACTTTTGAATTATCGTGGGTACGGATATGGAAAGACGATAATGGAACACATTGAAAGATTTCTAACAAGTTTGGAGAATAAAAAGATCGTCCTGAACGCTCAAAAACAAGTTAAAGACTTTTATGAAAAGCTGGGATATAGACAAGTTGGGGAAGAATTTTACGAAGCCGGTATACCACATGTAAGAATGGAGAAAAGAATATGAGAATGGAAACATCAAAAACCATGGTAATATTATTTTTATTGACATTTGCATCGGCTTTTGCCAACTTTACCGATTTTAATCTCATTGATGAAACTCAATACGACTTAAATCAGTTGATTTACAATAGCGATTTTATAACCAAGCCACTCACCATGTTAAGTGGTTTGTCTTTTTTGTTCGATGAACATGTAAACAAATCTATTCCCAAATCATCATTTTTAAACTTTTTAGATAATTTTGATACCCTAGAATTTTCGCTGCTTGCTTTGACTACAGCGTTAATAATCTATCCATTTGATAATTACACTGCGTTTACAGTTGTTGAAAGCTTCGCCGTAAGTGCCGGGTTAACCGCTTTAATCAAAGTTCTCATAGGTCGCGCAAGACCTTACAATAATTTAGGTGCGTTTGTTTTTGAACCATTTAATCTTAACCGTGATTACCAATCATTCCCTTCGGGACACAGTGCACTTAGCTGGGCTATTTTTACACCTGTTGCCAAAAGATTCGGAGATATATGGTACGCAATTCCAGTCGTATTTTCGTTGCAACGAGTTTGGTCCAACAATCATTGGTCTTCCGATGTGTTGTTTGGCGCTTCGATAGGTTATAACATAGGAAGCCAATTTTACGATGCAAGAAAGGGGGAATAAAATTTAAAATGTACATATACGAATACGATAAAACTATCCCATTCAACTTAAAGAAGGAAGAGAAAGAAGGTTATACACTTCTGACATTTGATACTGTTTACGAACCAGATATACCTGAATCAAAGAGAATTTACGTTTATCAATACCATGCACAGAATCCATGGATGAAGATGATTTTTCTGCATGGTATCGGAAACGGTCATATTCCTTATCTAATGTGGTTTGGTGAACATTTTGCAAAAGAGGGCATCGAAACATTCTTTGTAATCCACCCATACCATGCGGAACGTGCGAAACCAGAATGGGAAGGTGGCGAACCATTCTTTCACCATTCACCAGCTCATTGTATAGTAAGGTTTCATCAAGCTATAAAAGACGTTAGAAGGACTGTGGATTTGTTAGAAAGCGATGAATCTTTCAAACACTTGCGAAGACTGCCTTTAAGCGTTATGGGTTTCAGTTTCGGTGGAATGATAACCACTATGACTTTGGCATTAGACAAAAGATTTGACGCCGGTGTACTCGCGTTTACCGGCGGTGATTGGCGATGGATAAACTGGTACTCTCCTTACGTGGAACCTGTAAGACAAGGTTACGCAAAGTACAGCAACGAATGGGGCTGCAAAAATGAACAAAAGTGTATTGAATTAAGAAAAGAAAGCAGAAAAAAAGTACATGCACTCAAGTCAATAGAACAAATATTCGAACTTAAGCCCACTTGCTTCCATTACGATCCAATATCGTACGCTGTTTTTGTTAATCAACCAGTTTTGATGTTCCAAGGTGTATTTGACAAAGTTATCCCTTCACAAGCATCAAATGGACTTTTTAGATTGTTACCAAACGCTAAAAAAGTCATAGTTCCATCTGGACACAAATCTTCGTATCTTTTCAGAAGATTTATCTCGAGAAATACGGTGAAGTTTTTAAACAATATAATTATGGAAAAAGCCGTATAGAGTTTAAATTTATCTCGCAGACACACTCTTTGCCTTCTTTTTCAATGAGAGTATAACACCCAAAGCTACCGATAACAACGCTGCAACAAGCACTCTATAAGACGATGGTAGTAAAAACGTCACAGTATGAGCAGGTATCCAGAAAAACGGAATGGTCTTCAAGACCACAAAATTGGCAAATGTCTTCCAGTCGATGTACGATAGGGCTTTATCTAAATTGATTTCGAACATTTTAGATAATTTCCCTTCGGATAAATCAATATACGCATCTGTTATACGATGAAACGCCATAAACGTTGGTGCAAATATTAAATTCATCAGTACACTTGTGTAAAACGCTTGGAAAAATTTTCTTGCTTTTGAATAATATGGGAGCAAGTTTTTATCAAGTAAAGCTGTGGTACCACTTCCAAATAATTCAAAAACGGCAACAAAAACTATCCCAAGAAATCCCCAAACTATAAACCTGTAAATTAAGCCAACTGGCATTACATAATGACCTTTAATTATCCTTAAAGCTAATATCTCACCGAAGGTTGCAAGTATTCCAACTTTAAGAAAACCTAATATATACGGATGAGCTGCGTTAAAAATTAAGTACGCAGCTCTTGTTTTATCGTATACGAGCAAGAAGGCCAAAAGAATAAAGAAAAGTATGGAAAATATATCCGCTTTTTTCAAAATGCTCCCCCCTCAAACTATGTAATTTTCAAATCAACTATTTCAAACCAATTATCGCCGCAAACCTTTTCTTTGTATTTTCCTTTCGATAAGAGTAAAAATACTCTGTGTGTTTGTAAGTATCAATCATGGAGAACTCGATGTGCTCTACTCCTACAGACTTAAGTGTCAGCTCTACAGCCTTCCAAAGATCCACGTGAACTTTGCTCCCAAATTCTTTTATAACTTCCCTACCGAATTTTAAGAAAAACTTCTCAGCAACATCTTCGCCCACTTCAAAACTATCTGGTCCTATGGAAGGTCCAACTGTAACGAATATATCTTGCGGAGAAGAATTAAACTCTTCGTTCATTTTCAAAATAAGTTCTTTCGCAATTTCAATTAACGTCCCTCTCCATCCGGAATGCGCAACACCTATAACCTCATTATTTGGATCGTAAGCTAATATCGGCATACAATCCGCATAAGTTGTTACAAGAAACAATCCTTTTTCATTTGTGATAAGTCCATCAACTTCTCTTAGCTTCCTTTCCCAATAAGGCTCACCAATATCTTCCAATGTAACAACCTTGACGTTCTTGCTATGGACTTGATGAGAAAATACACATCTTTGAGGTGAAATATTGACACATTTGGTTAAAAACTCAAAATGTTTAGGAAATTCATCATTTTTAACGGACATATCCAATTCGCCCAACTCTTTCTTGGCTTCGTCATCCTTTATTATCCGTGTAGTGAATAAGTGCTCGATGCCTTCGAACTGCAAAAACATAGGCGATTGGGCTATTATCGTACCACCAATTTCTTTTAGAATATAATTCCCAACATGAAACTTCATCTGGTCACCTCCGCGTTTTAGAAAAGCAATCATAAAAGTCAAAACAATTATACATTCTTTTTTGCTTATTTCAAATTTTTCCAAAGACTTTTTGGATGTGTAAAGACGTAATTTTAAGCTATGAAAATGTAATTTTTCTCGGCTATAGCTCTTTAAATCTCTTCTATGCTTTTGAATGCATTTTTTTAATTGCACCGTTAACATTAGAAATAAAGTGGTAATAGTGTTATACTGAATATTGGAAAAATCTTTTTTCTAAACTACTAAAACTATTACAGAATGAAAGGGGGCATTTACCTTGAAAGTCATAACCCACGACGAAGCAATTAAGTTTATAAAACCAGGAATGACGATTATGATTGGTGGTTTTTTAGGTGTTGGCACACCTGAAGGCATTATCGATAAAATCGTTGAAAATAGAATAGACAATCTTACAGTCATAGCAAACGATACTGCGACTCCAGAACGTGGTATTGGGAAACTGATTGTAAATAAACTCTGTAAAAAAGTCATTGTTTCACACATTGGGACAAACCCAGAAACCCAAAGACAGATGATAGCTGGTGAACTCGAAGTTGAACTCGTACCTCAAGGAACACTAGCAGAACGCGTGCGCGCTGGAGGGGCAGGGCTTGGTGGAATCTTAACACCGACTGGTGTTGGAACAATAGTTGAAAATGGCAAGCAAATTATAGAGATTGATGGGAAAAAGTACCTTCTCGAATTACCACTCAAAGCGGATGTCGCTTTAATAAAAGCAAAAAAGTGTGATTACTATGGAAATTTGGTATACAACTTTACAGCGGAAAATTTCAATCCACTTATGGCTATGGCGGCAGAATTGGTCATAGTCGAAGTTGAAGAAATAGTTCCTGTAGGAGCAATAGCACCAAACGAAGTTAGGACACCCGGTGTATTAATAGATTACGTTGTCGTAGCGGGGGTGAAGTGATATGCCAGTTGATCCAAAAGAAAAAATAGCTAAAAGAGTTGCCCAAGAACTAAAGGAAGGAGATCTGGTAAACCTTGGTATAGGCTTACCAACGTTGGTTGCGAATTATATACCAAAAGGAGTGCATGTGTTCTTCCAAAGTGAGAATGGAATAATAGGAATGGGACCTGAACCAGAAGAAGGTTTTGAAAATAAAGATTTAACAAACGCAGGGGCAGGCTTTGTAACAGCTTTACCGGGAGCCATGACATTTGATAGCGCCTTTTCTTTTGCGATGATTAGAGGCGGACACCTCGATGTAACTGTACTTGGTGGATTGCAAATAGACGAAGAAGGACATTTGGCAAATTGGATGATACCCGGCAAAATGATTCCAGGTATGGGTGGCGCAATGGATTTAGTAACAGGTGCAAAGAGAGTTATTGTCGCAATGACGCATACCGCTAAAGGCGAACCAAAAATACTTAAAAAATGTACATTACCATTAACATCTATAAGAAGAGTTGACTTAGTGGTAACCGAGTTAGCCGTGATAAGACCTACAGACGAAGGATTAGTACTCGAAGAAATAGCAGAAGAAACCACTTTGGAAGAAGTGATTAAATTAACGGAAGCAAAGTTAATAGTTTCCGAAAATCTCAGAAGATTCTGAGAAAACAATTGATTTGATTTTTCGAGTCCTGCAGAAAGGTTTGGAGGTGAATGTAATGTCAAATAATTCAGATAACAGAGAATTTCCAAAAGCTGTGATTAGACTTAGAATGAGCCAAGCAGATGCACACTACGGTGGAAATCTTGTTGATGGTGCGAAGATGCTCCAGCTTTTTGGAGATGTGGCAACAGAGCTTCTTATCAGGTTTGATGGAGATGAAGGTTTGTTCAGAGCATACGATAACGTAGAATTCCTTGCACCGGTATATGCAGGAGATTACATAGAAGCACGTGGTGAAATTGTTGAAGTTGGCAGAACTTCGAGAAAAATGAAATTCGAAGCGTACAAAGTAATAAGGTCAAGACCTGATATAAACGATAGTGCAGCGGAGGTACTTGAAGAACCCATATTAGTCTGCAAAGCAAGTGGAACTTGTGTTGTACCAATTGAGAAGCAAAGATATAAACATGAGAAATGAATAAAGTATCTGCGAGGTGGCTAATATGGAAAAGCTTATAATTACCGTTGCTGTAACAGGCGCTGAAGTAACCAAACAACAACAACCAAATTTACCTATAACTCCAGACGAAATTGCGGAAGATGTTTACAGGTGCTGGAAAGCTGGCGCATCAATTGCTCATATACACGCACGCCTTCCGGATGGCACTCCAACACAGTCTAAAGAAGTTTACGCTGAGATAAAACGTAAGATAAGAGAAAAAGGTTGCGATATCATTATCCAATTTTCAACAGGTGGGGCAGTTTGGCATAAACCTGAAGAAAGAATCCAATGTCTTGACGCAGAACCAGAAATGGCAACTCTTTCGGCTGGTTCATGTAATTTTGGCGATGACGTATTCATGAATTCACCATCGTTTATGGAACTATTAGCCATGAGTATGAAAGAGAAAGGAATAAAACCCGAGATAGAAGTATTCGAACCTGGAATGATAGAAAACGCATTGAGACTTGTGAAGAAAGGCTTACTTGAATTGCCTTTACACTTCGATTTTGTATTAGGTGTACCTGGTGCGATGACTGGAAATATAGAAGACCTTGTTTTCTTAGTCAACAAATTACCAGAAGGCTGTACATGGTCAGTTGCCGGTATAGGTAGATACGAATTACCGTTAGCCGTACATGCCATCGTTATGGGAGGTCATGTACGGGTAGGTTTCGAAGATAACATATATTACCGAAAAGGTGAACTTGCCACATCAAATGCCCAATTGGTAGAGCGAATTGTGAGAATTGCACACGAAGTTGGAAGGGAAATTGCAACTCCAGATGAAGCAAGGAAAATTCTCGGCATTAGGAGGGAAGATAAATGAAAAATGTAAAGGGTTGCCCATTTGGCACGCATAGAGTTATCGAACCGAAAGGTACACTCCCACAAGCAGCACTTAAGATAGACAACGACATGGAAATATACAGAAATGAAATGCTTATCGATGTGAAAACACTCAACGTCGATTCCGCAAGTTTTACGCAAATTGAAGAGTCATGCCATGGCAACGTTGAATGTATTAAAGATACCATATTAAAAATTGTTCAAGAACGTGGAAAGTTGCAAAACCCAGTTACCGGTTCCGGTGGAATGCTCATCGGTGTTATCGAGGAAATCGGTCCAGACTTTCCCACAGATTTAAAAGTCGGAGATAAGATAGCAACACTTGTGAGCTTGTCTTTAACTCCGCTAAGAATCGATGAGATTATAAAAGTCAACGTGGAGACAGACCAGGTTGATATAAAGGGAAAAGCTATACTCTTTGAGAGCGGTATTTACGCCAAGTTGCCAGATGATATACCAGAAAAATTAGCTCTTGCCGTTCTTGATGTAGCGGGCGCACCAGCGCAAACACAAAAACTCGTTAAACCGGGGATGACTGTTTGTATAATCGGTGGCGGTGGAAAATCTGGTGTACTTTGTGCGTACGAAGCTATGAAAGCTGTCGGAAAGGATGGAAAGGTCATAGTCGTTGAATACTCACCTGAAAATGCAAAGCGTATTGAAGATTTGAAATTGGCACACCATGTGATAATTGCCGATGCGACCAAACCTGTTGAAGTATACCAAAAGGTAATGGAAGTTACAGGTGGTAAATACTGTGATGTTGTTATAAACAACGTCAACGTGCCAGCAACCGAGATGTCATCGATACTTATAACAAAAGACGAAGGTATAGTTTACTTCTTCAGTATGGCAACTTCGTTTACGAGAGCCGCACTTGGAGCGGAAGGTGTTGGAAAAGATGTGACAATGATAATAGGAAATGGATACACAAAAGGGCATGCTGAAGTTGCGCTTAATATACTGAGAGAATCAAAGGAAATAAGAGAATTATTTGAAAAATTATATGTATAAAATAGACAAATTTAGGCAAATTTTTGGAGGTGCTCGTGATGGCAAGGTATTTTAAAGACATTCCCCTTTGGAAAAACGTGACAGAAGAAGAATGGAACGACTGGCGATGGCAAATTAGAAACAGGATAATGGACGTTGACACGTTAAAGCAAGTTATTAACCTCACACCAGAAGAGGAAGAAGGTGTGAGAAACGCGCTCAAGACACTAAGAATGGCTATAACACCTTATTATGCAAGCCTTATGGATCCAGACAACCCAAAATGTCCAATTAGAAGACAGGCAGTACCCACTGCGAAGGAACTTTTCACATCGCAATGGGATATGACGGATCCACTCCACGAAGATGAAGATTCACCAGTGCCCGGTCTTACACACAGATATCCAGACCGTGTACTCATGTTAGTTACTGATATGTGTTCTATGTACTGTAGACACTGTACAAGGAGAAGATTTGCGGGTCAACACGATAGGGCAAGAACCAAACAGGAAATTGATGCGATGATTGAATACGTAAGAGAAACTCCACAAGTGAGAGACGTTCTCATATCAGGTGGAGACGGTTTGCTCGTTGGAATTGAGATGTTAGAATATATCCTCAAAGAATTGAGGAAAATAAAACATGTTGAAATCATCAGAATTGGTACAAGAACTCCAGTAGTGCTGCCACAAATGATAACGCCTGAACTGACAAACATGTTAAAGAAATATCATCCAATTTGGATAAATACACACTTTAACCATCCAAAAGAAATAACACCAGAATCATCAAGAGCATGTGAAATGTTAGCAGATGCCGGAATACCCCTTGGGAATCAATCTGTTTTACTGAGAGGTATAAATGACAGTCCTTACATAATGATGGAGCTCGTTCACCAACTCGTTAAAATCCGTGTGAGACCTTACTACATCTACCAGTGTGACCTTTCACAAGGCTTAACTCATTTCAGAACATCTGTTAAAAAAGGACTTGAGATAATGGAAGCACTGATTGGTCACACATCAGGCTTCTGCGTTCCATGGTTTGTTGTTGACGCGCCAGCTGGCGGTGGAAAGATAAGAGTTATGCCTAATTACGTCATATCAATGTCGGACCATACAGTCATACTGAGAAACTACGAAGGTGTTATCGTCGCATACCATGAACCAGAAGACACGGAAAGCGACGTTGATGATAGCGAATACAGAGAAAAATACAAATTCTCAGGCGTTGCTTCACTCTTCACCGATAAGAAAATAAGTATCGAGCCCGCACACCTTGAAAGACATGAAAGAATAAAAGAATGGAAGGAAAAGAAAGGCAAATAAGAGGAGTGAGATATATGGATATAAACGATTTCTACATTGGTCAGGAATATATAGTTAAGAGAATAGTTACAGATGAAATGGTAAAATTATTTGCTGAAGCAACTGGAGATAAGAATCCTGTGCATCTTGATGAAGAATACGCAAAAAATACAATATTTGGTGGAAGGATAGCACATGGCATACTTTCACTTGGAATAATCTCATCAGTACTCGGTACAGAATTCCCGGGCGCTGGGACAATATACTTAATGCAAAATGCAAAGTTTAAAAGACCAGTTTACGTTGGCGAAGAAGTAACGGTTAAACTCATAGTAAAAGAAATAGATAAAGATAAAAGGAGAATATTGCTTGACACCGTTGTTGTTAAAGAAAATGGCGAAAGTGCTATCGAGGGAGAGGCTTTAGTGAAAATATAATGGTATCCGACGTATTCAACGAAGATAAAGGAAAACTCATTAACGCTGTCTTAAATTCTAAAACTTTAGCCATTATTGGTTTAGAAAAAAACACTGGAAAGACTGAGACACTCAACTTTGTGGTTGAAAATATAAAATCCAAAAGAAAAATAGGATTAACATCAATAGGCACGGACGGTGAGGAAAAAGATATTGTATTTGGAACCCTCAAACCGTCCGTGTATGTTGATGAAAATTTTCTGTACACAACAACGGAAGTTTTTTTCAAACAAAAGAAGTTACTCTCTGAAATTATACACGTTTCAAAGCAATCAACCCCAACTGGTAGATTAATAATAGCGAGGGCTCTTGAAAAGGGAAAGATAATCCTTTCAGGCCCACAATCGACACATTGGATGCAAGAAATAGTAAAATTTCTGAGCAATTACACCGATATAGTCGTAATAGATGGTGCGCTTTCACGCTTTAGCCAAGGTAATCCGTCAATTGCGGATAGTATAGTATTGGCAACAGGCGCGGCATATTCTATCGAGAAAAGGGAGATAGTGAAACACACAAGGTATATCTACACACTATGTAACCTTCCACAAGTTGACGAAGAAAGTCGTAAAGTTCTCGAAAAATCACAGAATATATGTATAAAACTAAACAACGAATGGAAAGAAACAGAGTTAACTTCTGTATTGAACATTCAAAAAATCAAGGAAACGATTGGTGATAATTTTGAGGCAATATACATTCCAGGAGCGCTTACTGATAACGCTGTTAAATTGATAAAAGACAAAGAGATAATAGTGCGTGACTTCACAAAGATATTTGTAACATACGATAGTTTTGTGAAGTACAAACCGAACATAAAAGTGTTAGCAAAGACAAATATAATAGGGATAACCGTTAACCCCGTTTCACCAAATGGATATATTCTTGATTCGGAGACATTGATAAACGAACTGAAAGAGTATATAAGCGATATACCAATAATAGATGTCCGAAAGTAAGACTCAAAGTGAAATTCGAAGTTCGAAGGTGAGAAGGTGAATTACACAAATTTAACGACGATTCCCAAAAAACGGGAAGATTTTGAAAGACTCATTGGATTTGACTACATAAAATCATTGCTTGACCCAAAAACACCTTATGGGCAAAAATATTTTCAACATCTTGTGCCACTGAGTTTTGAAAACATTCTTACTCATCATAGTGACGTTGAAGAACTTATCAAAACTTTTCAAAATGAAAAATTCTTAGAGGATATACTCAATAATCTTGAGTGTGTTTTAGACGTATCACACACGTTTGAGCGTATAAAAAATAAAGAAATTTTGGATGAAATAGAACTTTTTGAGCTGAAGAATTACGTACTTGTTGTCGATAACATACGCGAAAAGATAAAAAATCATCTTCCAAAAAAATTTGTGCCACCAGAATTAACGGATGTTATAGATTTATTAGATCCAGAAGGTTTGAGAATGCCAACTTTTTACATATACGACGCATACAGCAAAGAACTTGCGGAGATAAGAAAGAAAAAAAGAGAATTGTTGAAAAGCGAAAATACTTGTGAAGACGAAATACTTGCACTTACAGAAAAAGAAAGCCAAATTGAAAAAATGATTTTGGAAGAAATAAGCCAAAGATTGTCAAATTACCACCATATAATAAGCGAATCGATAGAGAAGATAAAATACTTTGATGTAATACTTACAAAAACAAGACTAGCGAAAGAGCTCGGGTTAGCTTGCCCACAGATTACAAGAGAAAAAAACAGAAGCATAAAAATAAAGGGTATGTTTAATCCAAAGTTGAAAAGTGAACTTGAAAAATTAGGAAAAACATATCAACCAGTTGATATAGAAATTACTCCGGGTGTCACGGTAATGGTCGGTGCAAATATGTCTGGAAAGAGTGTGGTACTCAGAACAGTTGCATTAATCCAATATATGGCTCAACTTGGTTTCTTTGTACCAGCTCAGTCTTGTGAATTAACTTATGTTGATAATATTTCAATAATAGCTGAAGACAATCAAAAACCACTCTCCGGACTTTCCTCATTTGGAGCGGAGATATTGTTAATCAACGAAGCACTAAAAGAAACTGAAGGGAAAACAAGTTTAATTTTAATAGACGAGCCAGCTCGTACAACAAATCCATACGAAGGTACGATTATCGTAAACGCCTTAGTTAAAATATTTGAAAAGAATAAATCTTACACAATCATCGTCACACATTTCGATGACATACAAGCAAGAAGAAGACTTAGGATAAAAGGTCTAAAAGAGGAGTTATTAAAAGATAAAAGCAATCGTAATTCGGAGTATATTATAAACAACTTGCAAGATTACATAGATTATCAGATAATTGAAGCAGACGATTCAACTGTTCCAAAGGATGCTATAAAGATAATGGAATTACTCAATATAGATGAAAAAATAATGAGGTTAGTTAAAGAAATTAAAATTTAAAAGGAGAGGGAGGCATAGAGATGGAAAGCAAACTCGGTCTTGATCCAAAGAAAATAGAAAAGGCAAGGCAATTAGCCCGTGATATAGCCTTAGACGTTGTGAATTTTGTCAAAAAGTACTCAACTGTAAGCGTTGAAAGAACTATATGCAGATTCTTCGGAATAGATGGTGTTAACAACGAAGATATTCCTCTTCCAAACGTCGTGGTTGATCATTTAAAAGAAAAAGGCGCACTCAGCAACGGCGTAGCTCTCTATCTAGGTAACGCAATTCTTGAGACCGGTATGACTCCGCAAGAAATCGCGCAACAAATTGCCGATGGTAAACTCGATTTAACTAAATTACCTATGCACAATATAGATGAAATAAAAGCACAAGTCGATAAGATTGCTGATAAAACTATAAAGATGATCGATGAAAAAAGAATGGAAAGAGAAAAAATGATAAAAGAGCTTGGAGACCCGATGCAACCTTACATATACGTCATCGTTGCAACGGGAAATATCTACGAAGACGTTATACAAGCGCAAGCTGCGGTAAGACAAGGTGCAGATATAATCGCGGTTATCCGCTCAACCGCCCAGAGCTTGCTTGATTACGTACCTTACGGTGCAACAACTGAAGGTTTCGGTGGAACGTACGCAACACAAGAAAACTTTAGAATAATGAGAAAAGCTTTAGATGAAGTTGCAAAAGAAGTAGGAAGGTACATAAGGCAAACTAATTACAGCTCAGGTTTGTGTATGCCTGAGATAGCAGCATTAGGCGCGCTCGAAAGATTAGATGTGATGTTAAACGACGCGCTTTATGGAATACTATTCAGAGACATAAACATGATAAGAACCATGGTTGACCAATATTTCTCAAGGATAATACTTGGTTACGCTGGAATTATCATAAACACTGGTGAAGATAACTACCTCACAACGGCAGATGCCTACGAACAAGGATACACAGTTATCTCTTCACAGCTCATAAACGAACAACTTGCACTGCTTGCCGGCATTCCAGAAGAGCAGATGGGACTTGGTCACGCGTTTGAAATGGATCCATGGCTTGAAAACGGATTCTTATACGAGCTCGCACAAGCTCAGCTTTCAAGAGAGCTATTCCCGAAAGCTCCTCTTAAATACATGCCACCAACAAGATTCATGACCGGTAATATTTTCAGAGGACTTGTCCAAGACGCGATGTTCAACGTTATAGGTATATGGACAAAACAAGGTATCCAATTGCTCGGTATGATGACGGAAGCAATACATACGCCGTTCCTCTCTGATAGATACGTAGCTATCGAAACGGCAAAGTATATATTCAATAACATGAGGAATTTAGGCGATGAAGTCGTATTCAAACAAGATGGAATAATCCAAAGAAGGGCAAAAGAAGTACTTGACCAAGCGATAGAACTATTGGAAAAAATGAGGGAAGATGGGCTATTCAAATCACTTGAGAAAGGAGTATTCGCAAACACAAAAAGACCAATCAAAGGTGGAAAAGGTTTAGATGGTGTCTTTGAAAAAGGCGAATACTATTACAACCCATTTGAAGAAAAAATGCTTAAAAGATAAAAAATAAAATATAAAAGAAGGAGGAAATACAATGAGTGGTGGATTGTATTCTCTTGATAAAAAAGATTTCGATAAGACACTTAATTTGAAAGCCATAAAGCCTTACGGAGACACAATGAACGATGGAAAGGTCCAAGTCAGTTTTACTTTGCCTGTCCCAGATGGTGATGAGGCCGTTGAAGCGGCAAAACAATTAATGAAAAAGATGGGACTCGATAATCCCATGATTGTCTACCACTACCAACTCACACCGGGGTTTACGTTCTTCATAGGATATGGTGATTGCGTGCATACTGTAGATTATACCGCAATCCACGTACCAAAAGTTGAAGTACACAGAATGTCTATGGAGGAAATCGATGAATACATCGAAAAAAACATCGGCAGAAAACTCGTTGTCGTTGGTGCGACAACTGGAACAGACGCGCACACGGTTGGGCTCGATGCGATTTTGAATATGAAAGGCTTCGCTGGGCATTACGGACTTGAAAGATACAAAATGTTCGAAGTATACAACATGGGAAGCCAAGTACCGAACGAAGAATTTGTCGCAAAAGCTATCGAAGTTAAAGCCGACGCATTACTTGTATCTCAAACTGTAACCCAAAAGAATGTGCATATAAAAAACTTAACAAACCTAATTGAGATATTGGAAGCGGAAGGAATAAGGAAGGAGGTTATAGTAATCGTTGGTGGACCGAGAATCACACATGAACTTGCAAAAGAACTTGGTTTTGATGCTGGATTTGGTCCTGGCACATTCGCCGAAGATGTCGCAGCGTTTATAGCCCAAGAATGGGTTAGAAGGCACAAAAAATAAACATCAAAATGAAATCCCCCTCATATCAGAGGGGGATTTTTAGTTATAAATTTTAAATTCCTAAATTACCACCATTTTTGAACTGAGAAAGTAAGCTCAAGGTCTTTACCGTTTTGTTTAACATCTCCCATACCATTGTCTTGAACTCTTTTCAATTCAACATCATTTCCTGAGTATGTTATAGTAACATTGTAAGTACCTGCCGCGCCTGCAGCTGCTGAAACAGAAAAGTTAGCTGGTGCGGAGTTAAGGTATTTACTATTTACAAGTTCGTTCATAGTTATACTTGCAGTCGGGTTTGTAGGTTTCTCTGTATTGAACATATTCTCCACCGCTGACTTGATATTTCTGAAGTTTTGAGCCACTTGAGAAGCCTTTGCGTTTTTCACCGCGTTTAGCGCAAGCGGAGTTGCAACTGCCATAAGAGCTGCAATAACCGCTAATACTATCAAAAGTTCAACCAACGTAAAACCTTTTCTCATAATACCTACCTCCTTTTTTGAGATTTGGAATCACACTTTAATTATAACACAAGATTTTCAAAAATTAACTTCTTTGAAAATAACCAGCACGATTTCGACGGTAAATTACATTTCAGAAGGTATGAAACGCTAAAATTTCAGGTTAAATGTTTTTTCATTTTTTCAGTTTGGATTCAAAATACAAACGACCGACAAAAAAAGCCGTGCGTTATCACACGGCTTTTTGATTTTTTGACCAATTTATTTTACTCTTTGTTATTCCCCGATTTGCATTCTAACAAATCTTGAAACTTGGATGTTTTCTCCAATCTTCGCGATTGCTTGTTGAATCATATCTTTAATTGTTACATTTTGGTCGAGAGCAAATTTTTGTTCAAGTAAGCAGTTGTCTTGATAGAAGCTTTCAAGTTTTCCTTCGATAATTTTTTCAATAACTTGCGCTGGTTTTCCTGAATCTTTGAGTTGTTCTCTGTATATTTCCTTTTCTTTTTCAATTACATCAGCTGGTACTTCTTCTCTTGTAACCCATCTTGGTGACATCGCTGCGATGTGCATAGCGATTTTGTTACCAAGTTCTTTGAAATCATCGGTTCTTGCAACGAAGTCTGTTTCACAGTTGAGTTCAAGTAAAACTCCTATTTTGCCATTGTGGTGAACGTAAGAAATGATAAGACCCTCTTTTGTTTCTCTTCCTGCTTTCTTAGCTGCTTTTGCCAGTCCTTTTTTCCTAAGAATTTCTATAGCCTTTTCAAAATCACCGTTTGCTTCAGCAAGTGCGTTTTTACAATCCATCATACCTGCGCCAGTTCTTTCCCTAAGTTCCTTAACCATTTGTGCACTAATTTCCATAGAACATACCTCCTCTATTGTGATTTATAAAAATTTTTTATTTTATCTTAACCTCACGCCATTCAGTGTCTAACACCAAGATATAATTGTAACCTAATTCCGAAAGTATTTCAATACCTTTTTCTATTCCTTTGCCAATATCTTCCAACTTATGCGCGTCAGAGCCTATCGTTATATTCCTCCCACCAAGCGATTTATACAACTTTAGAATATCGATACTTGGATTTGGTTCACCGTACAATTTGATAGGTGAAACGTTAACCTCTAACATTTTTCCATTTGATATAACTATTTTTAGTATTTCGGTTATTATATCGTACAATTCTTTTGAAAATTCTTCTCTTTGTGGATGATATCTTCTTGGAAAGTCTAAATGTGCCAATGCATGGTAACTGTCGAATCGTTTTACAATATCTAGCAACCTTAATAAGTAATTCTTATAACTTTCCTGCGTTATAGGTTCTTCCACGTAGTGATGTGCAAGTAATACATAATCAAATTTTGTCGTATCTATGTTGAGTTCTTTTATGCCATCCCAACCAAGTTCTACGCCAACAGGTAGCGAGTATTTTTCCATTTCTTTTCGATATGTCTCAATATCTATAACGTTGAAATGGCTATCGGCTAACTCATAATGGTCGGTAATAATTATATGTTCAATCCTCTTTTCTCTTGCCGTTTCCAATATTTCTTCTATAGTGCTATTGGAATCCGGTGAATAATTACTATGAATGTGATAATCAGCAATTATTTTTCGCATTAACTATTAACCTCCTCAATAGCCCTTATCAATTCTAAGAAAATTTGGTGTGGTTGTCCAACTTTTGATTTGTATTCTGGGTGGTATTGTACGCCGATAAAGAATGGATGACCTTCAATTTCTATCGCTTCAAGGAATTCGGATTCACCAGATATTACAAATTTGTATCCTTCTTCACCAGGTCGTTTAAACATCTCTGAAAATCTCTCTGTATCAACTTCATATCTGTGCCTGTGTCTTTCAAAAACTTCCTCTTGGTTGTAAATGTTATAAAGTTTCGTACCTTTAAGCACTCTCATCTTTTGCGCACCAAGTCTCATCGTACCACCAAGGTTCATTATTTTCTTTTGCTCTTCCATCATATTTACAACCGGATAAGGAGTCGATTCATCGAATTCTGTAGAGTTTGCGCCTTTTAACCCCATAACATTCCTTGCAAATTCGATAGCCATGAGTTGCATACCTAAGCAAATACCTAAAATCGGTTTTTTGTTCTCTCTTGCATATTTTATTGCCTTTATTTTTCCTTCTATTCCCCTTCTTCCAAAACCTCCTGGAATTATTAATGCATCAAATGTGCTCAATTTCTGAGCAACGCCATTATCATCAAGCTCTTCTAATTCTTGTGCATCGACGACAACCGGTTTTTGAACTCCTGATAAAAATATCGATTCAATTATGCTTTTGTATGCATCGTCTGTCCCGAGATATTTACCAATTAGTGCTATCCTATATGGTTTAAATGACTTTGGATATACCCAATTAAGTGGACCTTCATTTATTTCAATTCCCAGTTTTTTTGCGACAAGCTTGTGCACGCCTGCTTCGTACAACGTTTCTGGAATTTGGTAAACATTTCCGATGTCTGGAAGATTTATAACCATTTCTCTTGGCACGCCACTGAAGAGAGCTATTTTATACAAACTTTGAGAATCAATTGGTAATTCGCTCCTGACAACTATAATGTCCGGTTGGATACCTATTTTTCTTAAAAGCTGAACAGATTGTTGGGTAGGTTTAGTTTTGAACTCATTCGTTACTCTCAGATATGGAACATACGTGACGTGAACAAACAGGAAATCATTTCTATTTTTTTCAAACGCGAGTTCTCTGACAGCTTCTAAGAACACTTCACCTTCGATGTCTCCAACAGTTCCACCGATTTCTATAGATAGTACTTTTCCTGGCATTGTCGTTATTCTTTCTTTTATCTCCGATGTAACGTGTGGAACAACCTGAACTGTTGAGCCTAAGTATTTTCCCTCGCGCTCTCTTTGAATTATAGTAGAATATACCTGACCTGCGGTGATGTTGTTTTTTCTTGTCATACTGACACCTAAGAATCTTTCGTAATGTCCCAAATCAAGGTCAGCTTCGTATCCATCATCAGTTACGAAAACCTCACCATGTTGATTTGGATTCATCGTCCCAGCATCCACGTTTAAGTACGGATCTATCTTGAGAACATTTATATCAACTCCAACTTCTTTTAATACTCTTGAGAGTGATGCGGAAAAAATACCCTTACCTATACCGCTTAAAACACCACCAGTAACAACTATGTATTTCTCGGGCATTTTAATCCCCCCAAATCGAATTTTATTTTTGAATTTTCTAGCTGACAATTAACTGAAAGTAGTTTATAATTATTTCTGACAATTTTCAAGCAATATCATATGAAGATAAAGTTAAAATTAGATACCTGGGGTGTTTTTTATGTTAGATTTTAAAATTTTGGAAAAAATACCGAACAAATCTGGAGTTTACATATTCAAAAAAGGTGAAGAATTCATATACATTGGCAAAGCAAAAGAGCTGAAAAAAAGATTAACCTCACATTTTAAAGCTAAAGATGGTAAAAGCAAGTTAATAGTTGAAGAAGCTGATGATTTACAAGTTATATTACTTGATAATGAGAAAGAAGCACTAATACTTGAAGCTAATATGATATACAAATACAAACCAAAATACAACGCCATGTTAAAAGACACGCAGGTTTATCCATATATAAGGATAAGCAATGATGAAATTCCATATCTTGAAATTGTTCGCAATCGCAAAGGTGATGGTGAATTTTACGGACCTTTTACAAATGTATATTTTACAAGGCAACTCTTCGAAGTGCTGAGAAAAGTATACAAATTCAGAACGTGCAAACGTGATATTACAAAATTGAAAAAAACTTGCATGGATTATCACTTAGGTTTGTGTTCTGGCGTATGCATCAACGAAGAGAGTCCAGAAGATTATAAAAAGAAAATTAACGAGGTTAAAAATGTTCTCAAAGGGCAATTTAGCGCTGTTATTTCTTTTATAAAGTTAAAAATGGAGCAACATGCCAGATTACTCGATTTTGAAAACGCGGCAAAGTATAGGGATATATTGTTGAATTTTAATAAAGTCATGGAATCTCAAGGCGTAGTTTTACCAGAATCTGTAAACATCGATTTAGTCGTTGGGAAACATAAAACTTTCCTCGTTTTCAAAATACGCTCCGGATACCTTATCTCTAAGCTTGTGTATGAATACGATGGTCATATAGTAGATTTCATAGAATTATTCTATACACAAAACACTTTAGATATACCAGAAAAGATAATCGTCGAAAAAGAGAATAAAGAGCTTAAAAACATAGCCAAAATATTAGGAATAAAAGTATCCCAAGCTAAAGAAGATGTTGAAATGCAATTACTCAACAAAGCTATAGATAACCTAAATTATGAGATAGGACTTATTTTGACTAACAAGAGTATTCTAAAACAAATGAAGGAATTACTTGGACTCATGAAGTTGCCAAACAGGATAGAGGGAATAGACATTTCGCACTTGGCTGGCAAAAATACGGTGGCTTCGCTTGTTGTTTTTGAAAACGGTGAAATCAAGAAGGAAGAATACAGAAGATACAAACTTGGTGATATTTTGGACGATTTTGAAAGTATTCGTATCGTTGTCAAAAAAAGATATACAAAGCATAACGTCCCAGATTTACTTTTCATAGATGGTGGAATTGGGCAAGTAAATGCCGCTTACCAGTCTCTAAAAGAAATTGGAAAAGAAAAAGAATGTGATGTAATAGGCTTGGCCAAAGAAGAAGAAACTATAGTAACTTTGCACGGAGAAATAAGGTTGGCTTTCGACCATCCTGTTTTAAGGTTACTTGTAAAGATACGCGATGAAACGCACAGGGTAGCAAATGAGTTTACAAGGAATTTATCCACAAAAAAATCACTTAGAAGCATTCTAGATGAAATAAAATGGATAGGTCCCAAAAGAAAAAAGACGCTGCTTGAACGTTACACTTCTATTGAAGAAATACTCTCGGTGTCAAGGAGCGAAATTGAGCAATTAATTGGGAAAAAAGCCGCTGAAAGTTTGTTAAATGAACTATCGTATCGTAGAAACCTTTAAATTCGTGTTAAATAAGTTGATAAATGTAATTTGAGCGTTATAATTTTCCTTAGGACATATAAAATATTAACCTTATTATAATTAACATACATATTTAAGAAATCTTCTTTAAGAAATCTTCTTAAATCAACTTTTTCGAGCGTTCAATTATTTATTTAGATTATCACAGGAGGTGGAGGTAGTTGACAACCTTTATCATCAGAAGACTGCTTTTGTTACCACTCATAGTCTTAGGAGTCTCACTGATTATATTTAGTTTGTTCCAGATTTTGGGTCCAGATAAACTTCTTGCTTCATACGTAAACCCAAACGTATTTGATAAGCTTTCAAACGCAGAGCTCGACGCTTTAAAAGAAAAGTACGGTTTGAACAAGCCATTTGTAGAAAGATATGGAAAATGGCTTTTTAACGCTTTAAAAGGAGATTTAGGTTGGTCACAGGTTGGTAAAGAACCTGTATTAAAAGCTATTTGGAGTAGGTTTCCATATACATTTGAACTTGCTTTATACGCTCTCTTCCCAGTTGTTGGAGTTGGTATATGGCTTGGAGTAATGGCTGCAGTTAAAAGGGATAAATTCTTAGACCACTTTATAAGAATTGTTGCTATAATCGGTTGGTCATTCCCAGACTTCGTCTTTGGACTTCTCGTATTAATGGTCTTTTATTCAGTGCTCGGTTGGTTCCCTCCGGGAAATCTTTCACAATGGGCTGAAGAAGTAGTTAAATCATCATCATTTATTAAGGCAACGCATCTTTTAACTATCGATGCGCTCATAAATGGTAGACTTGATATATTTTGGGACGCATTAAGACACATAATTGGACCCGTTATGACACTTTCATTCTTGTGGTGGGCATACTTACTTAGAATCACAAGGTCAAGTATGCTTGAAGTTCTTTCAAAAGAATACGTCAGGACTGCTCGTGCAAAAGGTGTTCCTGAAAAAGAGGTTATTCACAAACATGCAAAGCGAAATGCTATGATTCCGGTAGTTACAGTTGCAGGTGCAATGGTTATCGGTTTACTTTCTGGTACAGTTATAATCGAAGTTATATTCAACCGAACAGGTATAGGAAGATTGGCGGCAGAAGCGGCTGTTGCACTTGATTATGCAACTGTTCTGGGAACAACTCTGTTCTATTCAACGTTACTTGTACTTGGTAACCTCATTATAGATATCTTATACGCAGTATTTGACCCAAGAGTCAGACTTGGTTAAGGAGGTGCCAAAAGATGAGTGAAAATAAAAAGCAAAATACAGAATTTAAACGTGTAATGCGCAAGATTTTTAGAAATCCTTCTGCAGTATTGGGATTTTCTCTGTTAATATTCTTTATAATCATTGCTATTCTTGCACCTGTTATAGCTAAACCAGTTAACCCAATGATGTTAGACGATAACGGTAACCCAACGAAATTAGATAATCCTTACATTATGCCCATTATAACTTGGAGTTCTGAGCCAGTTCCTCCATCGGCAGAGCATCCATTTGGTATGATCCAAGGTAGAGATATATTCTACGGTGTTGTTTGGGGTACAAGAACAGCATTTTACATCGGGCTTACGGTTACAATTATTTCTACACTATTTGGTATAATAATCGGTGCAATCGCCGGGTATTATGGTGGATGGATAGACGAGATTTTGATGAGGATTACAGATGTGTTCATGTCTATTCCATTTTTGCTTGCCGCGATGGTTTTAACAACTATCCTTGGTAACGGCTTGGATAAAGTTATGATTGCAATGACCGTTTTTGGTTGGATGGGTGCTGCAAGGCTTATAAGGGCAAATATTTTACAAGTTAAAGAAGAGCAATTTGTCTTGGCTGCAAAAGCACTTGGAGTAAAAGATTTCTTTATAATTATTAGGCACATATTGCCAAATACAATTTTCCCAGTCTTGATTCAAGCATCAATGCGTATGGGTTCGCTTGTTATAACCGCTGCTGGTTTATCATTTTTAGGCTTAGGTGCTCCACTTGGGTACGCTGACTGGGGTTCAATGCTTAACTTCACACGTAACTGGATACTTGGTACAAGTGGTTCAACATTCTCATACTGGTACGCAGTCTTTTATCCAGGTATGGCTATGGTGTTATTTGTTCTTGCGTGGAACCTCGTTGGCGACGCTCTCAGAGACGTATTCGACCCAAGGTTGAAGTAATGGAGGTGGACAAGTTGGATAAAAAACCGCTATTAACTGTTAGAAATTTGAGAACATATTTTTATACAGAAGATGGTGTCGTAAAAGCAGTCGATGGGGTAGATTTTGAAGTATATGAAGGCGAAACATTAGGTATCGTTGGTGAATCTGGAAGTGGAAAGAGCGTCACTTCGCTAACCATATTAAGATTACTTGACCCAAAGGGCAAGATAGAAGAAGGTAGCGAAATCATATTCAACGGAAAGAATTTATTAGAACTCAACGACGATGAAATGCGTAAAATCCGTGGTAACGAAATAGCAATGATATTCCAAGAACCAATGGTTGCACTTAACCCTGTCTTTACTATTGGCGAACAGATTATGGAAGCTATTTTGCTACACCAAGACGTTGATAAAAAAACAGCAAGGCAAATGGCTATTGATATGTTAAGAAAAGTCGGTATTCCTGAACCAGAAAAACGTGTTGACGAATATCCACATGAACTCTCCGGTGGTATGAGACAAAGAGCAATGATAGCGATGGCTCTTTCTTGTAGACCAAAACTTCTCATAGCAGATGAACCAACAACAGCCCTTGATGTCACTATTCAAGCACAAATACTCGAACTAATGAAAGAATTACAGAGAGAATACGGAATGGCTATTATACTTATCACACACGATGTTGGAGTTATAGCGGAAAATGCTGATAGAGTAGTTGTTATGTACGGTGGAAAAGTTATGGAAACAGCCGATGTAAAAACTGTCTTTAAAAAGCCTAAACATCCATACACATGGGGACTGTTGAACGCAATCCCAAGGTTGGATATTGAACAAGACAGGCTTTACAGTATACCGGGTATGGTTCCAGACCCATTACACTTCCCACCGGGATGCAGATTCAGTAATAGATGTGAATTCAAAGAAGAAAAATGTACTATAGAAATGCCAGACCTTGTACAAGTTGAAGAAGGGCACTATTCAAGGTGTTTCTTCTACAAAAAAGTTGAAGAAGCACAGAAAATAGCAAAGGCTGGTGAAGGCGCATGAGCGAAAACAAAATAACACAAGCTGTTCAAAATACAACTTTCCAAAATCAAGACACACAAAAAGAGGTTATCTTAAGGATAGATAATCTTGTTAAACACTTTCCTATCAAAGCGGGAGTTTTTAAAAGAATAGTTGCTTGGGTAAAAGCTGTTGACGGTGTAAGTTTTGAAGTTTACAAAGGCGAAACGGTTGGCCTTGTCGGTGAATCTGGCTGTGGAAAGACAACAGTTGGTATGACACTTTTGAGACTTTACGAGCCTACGTCAGGTAGAATTATAGTGAATGGTGAAGATACAACACACTATTTCTTACCTTCATGGAAGGCTAAAAAATATGTACAAAAAACATACATCGAAAAATTCAGAAATAGCAATTTCGTTCCTAAAGACGATGTTGATGCTAAATATTTAAAAATATTCAAGGAAAAAGGCGAAGAAGGGCTAATTAAATACCTTGTTGATAATTTGGAAGAAAAGCGTTTACAATTCAGAAGAGATATCCAAATAGTTTTCCAGGATCCATACAGCTCGCTTGACCCAAGAATGCGTATAAAAAATATCCTTGCCGAAGGTCCTTTAGCTCACAAAATGATTACGAAATCGCAGGCAATTGATAAAGTTGGAAAAGCGCTTGAAGAAGTTGGAATTCACCCAACACACATGTACAGATTCCCACACGAATTTTCCGGTGGCCAGAGACAGAGAATTGGTATAGCAAGAGCTTTGCTAATGAATCCAAAGCTTATAATCGCAGACGAAGCCGTTGCTGCACTTGACGTTTCAATCAGATCGCAGGTTATAAACCTTATGATGGATTTACAAAAAGAACATAACTTAACGTATCTTTTCATATCGCACGATTTGTCCTTGATTAAGTATATTTCCAGTAGAGTTGTTGTTATGTACCTTGGAAAGGTTGTTGAGACTGCGCGTAAAAAAGACTTGTTCGATGAACCTTTGCATCCATATACAAAAGCGCTTATGAGCGCTATACCAGTTCCAAACCCAGACTTTAAAAAACAAAGAATAATACTTCAAGGAGACGTTCCAAGTCCGGTTAATCCACCAAGTGGATGTCCATTCCACCCAAGGTGTCCAGTTGCAAAACCAATTTGTTCAAAAGAAAAACCTGAGCTAAGGGAAATTAAACCTGAACACTTCGTTGCTTGTCACTTCCCAGGAAGTTTATAATACCCAAAATGAAAAAACAATCGACCCAATTAATTGGGTCGATTGTTTTTTGTATATCAGAGAATTCCATATTTTATAAACTCTATAACTTTTTTTAACTCGTCCAAAATTTTGTTCATACCATCTTCCATATCTTTTTGGAGACTATATTTATTCAACAATAAATTTCCATATGATTTGAGCACAGTAAACGTGAACTCAAAAGCGGAGTTTCTATCAATACCATCTTTAAGTTTGATATTTGAAAACTTTTCCCATAAAATGTTGTAACTTTTCTTTTCTTCGTTCATCATTAATTCTATCAATTTCTTTTTCATTTCTGTGGTGAAAACTTTTGAATTAACGTTCTCTAAATCGTTTCTCAAGATTTCAAGAAATTTAAACTCAAGTGGATGTACGATAAAATATTCAATCTTTGATTTAGTCACCTCTATCAGTGAATCAAAAAAGTCATTACAAACTTCTATTTTAGGTAAAACAACTGAATATAATTCGGATATAAGTTGTTCAAAAACTGAAAAGTACAATTTTTCTTTACTTTTAAAGTATTTAAATATCAATCCTTTAGAAATGCCAGCTTTTTTTGCTATCCTGTTGGTAGATGCCGCCACAAAACCGTAATTAGCGAATTCTTCTAAGGCTATTTTCAATATTAAATCTTTCTTTGTTTCGTTTTTAACTTCTTTCATGAGTATATATCTTTCCTTTCGTAGTAATAAACTCCAAAAAATAAAGTAGTGATGTAAATTAGTATAATTACAACAAATGCAGTTACATTAAAATTTTTACCTTTTATAAGCATCGCTGGGTCAAATATTCCAAATGGCGTGAAATTTTTTATATATTCGTACTTTTCATACACACGTGAAATAAGTGAAAGTACATAGAAAAATCCAAGAACAAACAAAGAACCTGTATCGGCGATATTTCTTTTTCGAGTTATAAGCGAAAAGGCAATTCCTACAGCCGTCATAAATATATGCACTGCCCAAAAGGAGAATGCAATTTGCCAAAAAAGCGACAAATCAAAAGGTTTCACTTTGTATTTGTTAAACATTCCAAGGAGAGAAAATGTAATCGCAGAGTCGTAAAAAATTAAATATAGACTAACTGATAAAAATTTTTCCAAAACGTATTTTTTTCTACTTATAGGTCTTGATAAGACAAATTCTGCGGTTTTATCGTGCTCCTCTTTTACAAACATAGAAGAGGAAAGCTTTGTCAAATAAAAAGTTGCAAAGAGAAATATCCATATTTGGCCTTGCATCGCAAAGAAGTGAAGTATATCGCTGAAATCTATCTTTTCAACACCAAATATTTTTAAAAAGGCTTTTGGTAAAAGTTGCATCTTTGATGAAAACAAACCACCTTCACCAGCAAAAGATGGAAATAAAGCTGAGTACATAAATTGTATGGCTATTATAAACGCGGACCAAATTACAAAAGATTTAAAATTCCTCTTCATTTCCCATTTAAATACCTGCACATTTCTCCCTCCCGCTCATTTTATTTTTTAATTATTTAATATTAGGATTGATAAAGCTTCTCAAACACGTCTTCTAACGATAAATCCTCAATAAGAACGTCTGAACATTCAACTTTGTTTAATAAATCAATTAAACGTTTTACGTCTCCATCGAAAAATATGGTTATATCAGAATTGTTTCTCTTCAAATCAACAATTTCGTTGTAATTTTTAAAGACAGATTCGTCAAATATTCCATTGATAAGAGTTACCTTCTTCAAGGATTTTCTAAATACCTTAGGAACAACTATCTTTCCTTCCCTTATAAAAATTACCCTATCACAAAGTCTCTCAACCTCGTTTAATACATGTGAGGAAAGTAAAATACCAACTCCCTGCTGCTTAAGTTCTTCAAGTACGTTGTAAAGTTTTTTCTGGATAAATGGATCAAGTGCGTTGGTAGGTTCGTCTAATATTAAAAGTTTTGGCTTATGTGCAAGTGACTGAATTATGGAGACTTTCTTCTTATTTCCTAAAGACAATTCCTCAAATTTTTTGTTTAAGGGTATGTCAAAATTGCTGCACAACTTTTCACAGTAATCTTTATCAAAATCAGGATAAAAACTTGCATAAAAATCGAGAATTTTCTTTACAGTAACGTCTGGATAATAATTTACTTCTCCTGGAACGTAACCTACATCTTTAATTAGTCTATGTAAATTGTTTCTTGTAACTTCCTCACCAAAAAGGAAAATTTTTCCATTCGAAGGTTTTAAATATCCCATCACCGTTCTCATCGTTGTAGTCTTTCCCGCACCATTTGGTCCAACAAATCCAACTATTTCCCCAGAATCAACATAGAGATTAACATCTGAAATTGCCAACTTTTTTCCGTAGTACTTTGTTAATCCGATAATTTCAAGTAAATATACTCTTCCAGCTTTTTCTACCAAATCAACCACCTCCAAATAGGAAATAAGAAATAATAAAATAATAAGTGACCATGTGGTCACTTATTATTATATCAATTTTATTCAAAAATATCAAGGTTAAAATAAAATAAGGGCTCGATTTATAAATCGAGCCCTTATTTGTTTTTTTTAATTTAAATTATTTATATTCTTCAGCCAAATATTTCTTTATATCCGCATCCGCTTTCTTAATTGCTGTTTCCATGTCAACTTTTCCGTTGATGAAATCGTTGAACATTGTGCTAACAACGTTTCTAATTTCCGTCCAGACGCTAAGTTGTGGATCCATTTTTGCATTGTCAATCTGTTGTAGAGGAATTTCCAACAATGGATCAGACTTTGCTGCTTGTTTCCATATCGTTGTTTGAAGAGCGGCTCTTCTAACTGGCAAGTAGCCTGTGTTTATCGCCCAGTATGCCGTGACTTCTGGTGAAATTAAGTATTTCATAAATTCCCAAGCTGCTCTTTTTTCTTCTTCCTTAGCTGTACTGAACATAATTATATCTGTTCCTGCAAATGGAACATTTCTTGTCTTCCAAACAGGAACTGGTGCCCATGACCATTGGAATTTACCTTTAGCTGAACTTTCGACGTATGTTCTTCCAGCTATTGTATCAATGTACATTAATACGGTACCTTGACCAAATATGTCATTAAGATATCCACCTTGTGCGAATGCTACCTTGTCGTCGAGAAGTTTCTTGAAGAATGAGAGAACTTCTCTTGTTTCGGGAGAATCTATCGCAGAAACATATCTTCCTGTTTTTGGATCTTTTTTGACTATATCTCCGCCACGCATCATAAGGAATATTTGGAATGTATCAACAGTTGTTCTGAACGCAAAACCGTAAACATCTGGTTTACCATCTTTATTTTTATCCTTTGTTAGGGCTTTTGAAGCGTAAAGAAGTTCGTTTATAGATTTTGGTGCACTAATACCTGCTGCCGATAGTGCTGTTGCGTTATAGTAAAGTATGTACAAACTCTTGTTGAAAGGAACTGCGTAAACTGTGTTACCCCATGTACAGTTATCTCTAAATGCTTTAAAAACATCTTCCCATTCCGCTTTTGTCATACCAATCTTTGGATCGTTCATATACTTGTTAAGTGGCTCAACTATGTTACTTTGTAATAATTTGGCTGTCCAGTTCGCGTAAGCTTGTGAGATTGTTGGAAGTTGACCTGCTTGTGCACCTGCAAGTAATTTTTGTTGTAATGCGTTGTAGTTACCTATATAAACTGCTTCAACTACGATATCTGGATGAGATTCGTTAAAAGCTTTAACAATCTGGTTCAAAGTTTCGCCCTGTCCACCGCCCATAGCATGCCAAAAAACTACCTTTGTCGCACCAAAAAACAGTACAGATGTGATTAACAAAACAACCAAAAGAACTTTTCTCATATGTCTACACCTCCCAAAATTTGTGGTAAGAAATCACCGTAGCATATTATTTTACCATAAGTTATGTTTTTTTTCGTTAAGAATTTTAAAGGTCTAACTTCAAAGAGCGGACAGGACCACCGTTTTTTTGCGCTATTTCGTTTAATTCTTTCAATATATCTTCTTTTTTCAGTCCCATTTTTTCAATTTCTTCCCCTATGGTCCCCCATTTTACATCACCGCATACTATAACCTTTATCCCCTTTTCAAGAAGTGGCTGTATAAGATAAGGAAAATATTCAGCAATTTCCTCAAATGATGTGTTTTCGTTTATATACACATTTCCAGACATTTAGAAACCTCCTTTCTATTAAACACATTCATTTAACCTCTGTTCATAGCAATGACTATTGGTATCACTTCTTTTGGTTTTAAATATTCAAGAGTCTTTATAGCTTCCCTCATTGTACTTCCAGAAGTATACACATCATCAATAATCAAAATAGATTTTGTTGAAAAATTCGGCAAATTATCTAAGAGAATAAATTTCCCTTTAACTGCTTCCTCTCTGTTTTTGGCAATAAGCTGGTCCGTTTCTCTAACTGCTTTCATAGTCTGTACAAATGGTATGTCTAGCATCTTTGAAATTCTTTTAGCAATGAGATTCATATGATCGTACCCGCGTTTCTTTTTGGCACTCTTAGTTGCCGGAACGTACGTTATGTAATCAAAATCTAAATGATTAAACTTTATAGTCCTCGCAATCATCTGAGCAAATTCTTTATGAAGTGAATCATGGTTTTGATATTTGTAAGATAGAATAAAATCTCTCAAGAGTTCTTTATAAATCCCGAAATAGTATATTTCAAGACCTCTATGTATTAAAGTAACAGTAGAAGGTGGAGCATGCGTCAATTCAAGACAACGTTTGCACAATCTGTGACCGTTACTCTCTCTTCCACAGACAATACACTGCGTATTTGTCAAAAGCCGAGTGATATCTGAAATTGTTTCAATCGAGTTATAAAGTATTTCGATTATTTTACTGTATTTCAATGATTTCATACTCTCTCATTAATGGGTTTAAAATGACCGCAGTCGCTTTCCCTGTTAGATAGCCACATGATTCTCCAGGATTTATGATAAGGGTTTTTCCTTCTTGACGTATATCAATTTGATGAGTATGTCCATAAAAGACGAAATCGTAAAGTTGAGATTTTATAGCAGGTATAAGCGCATATGGTTCATGCATTAAGAATACTCTAAAACCGTCAATTTCTTTTTCATAAGGTCCGTTGTGGAGTTTAGATTGGAACTTTTGCATTAGAAATAACTTTTCACCATCGTTATTTCCAAATATGCCTAAGAATTCTATTCCATCGTGCAAAAAATATGGTGCAAGAAAAGGTGAAACGATATCTCCAAGATGAAAAATTTTGCTTATGCCTCTTTTTTTGGCTATTTCCACAATTTTATTTACATTTGGTATGTTGTCATGCGAATCACTTATTATCAACCAAAGACTTTCTTTACTCATCTTTTTTTCCCCCTTGATTACCCGTTGTATTAATTGAGTCATCTGTTAAATTTGTTGAACTATCATTCATCATTTCATCCTTGTGTCTAGCTACTCTCCAAATGAGAACAGTACCAAGGAAAACAATTAAATAGTAGGTTATAATTCTAAACATTAGAATTCCTACCATCGAAGATTTGCTATCGTACATGTGTGATAAAACTAATTGATAAAACCCCTCTATACTACCACTCGAACCCGGTGTTGGAACGTAATAAACAACGGTGTTTAACATCGTAAGAGTTCCCCAAATTACTGAAAGTGGTACACGGATAGTTGTTACAGCTTCTATTGAGAGTTTTAAAAGTAGTGGTGAAGCTACCGAAGCTATGACTCCCAACAACCAGTCTAATATAAGAGCCCAATAATTTTTCAAGAATAATGTTTTAGTTGAATCACTCATATTTTCTATCCACTTGAGTGCTGCTTCTTCTTTGTTTTTTAGTTTCTCTGACCTTGTGATTTTCCTAATCAATCTGAAAATTGAAAAGAGAAACTTTTTATTTGTAAAAGCTATAAAACCTAAAATGCTAATCGCCGTAGTAACGAAAAATCCAAGTAAAACTACCCCTAAACCCACCGTACCCCTCAAGATTCCTATAACTTTGTTGATAAAAATTATGTCTACTGTGAAAACAATCATTATTCCAACAAACATCCTGGAAATAGTTATGTTAGTTGCATCGTAAGTTGAAAGCCCAAGCCTTGTAAGATGGTATATCTGAAAAGGCTGTCCCCCGATAGACATTGGTGTCACAAAAGAAAAATAGATATTGAAAAACACATTTTCAAGTGCTTGAAAGAATGTTATTTTGTATCCCATACTTTTTACAACTATCATCGTCCTAATGGCATGTGCTAAATAATCAAGCGCTAAAATAACTAAAAATACAGGGACATATTTAAAAGGATAAGAAATCAAAGCCTTGTAAGGATTTTCCTTGGCAAAGAAAATACCAACAATATTTATAACGGATAAACTTACGACAACAGCTATTATTATGTTAATTATTATTTTCCTTAAATTCAAATAACTCTCCCCCTTACTAGTACTTTGTTTCTTCCGATTTTTCTATTAATTTTTTTGCTATTTCAATATCTTCCATCGTTGTTATTTTTATATTCGCCCTACTACCATTTACATACTTTACACTGTAGCCAGAATCCAAAACCATGGAAGCATCATCTGAAAATGAATGGAGCATATTTAAATGTTCTTCCATTGATTTTCTAATTATTCCGAATTTAAAAGTTTGAGGAGTTTGGTGGAGGTATATCTTACTTCTTGGAATTATTTCATCTATAAATTCACCATTTTCAGAATAACTTACAGTGTCTGTTGCGGATATTGCCGTTACAACAGCTCCAAATTTTCTGCATTCTTCCAAATTTCTTAAGATTATATCTTCTGTAATTAAAGGTCTTGCCCCATCGTGGATTAAAACTATATCTTCATCATACGCAAAGTCTTTTAGGAAAGAGATCGCATTCCATATCGAATGCTGACGTGTGTCACCACCAGGTAGAATTGTTATGCTATTTCTCGAAAAGTCGGATATTCCACTGATTATCCTCTTTGTTTCATCGATGTAATTTTCTGGAGACAGCAAAATTATTTTATCAAACAAGTCAAAAGAAATAAATTTTTCAACAATGTATTCTAATATAGTTTTATCGTTTTTTATAGGATAAAATTGTTTTGGTTTTACCCATCCAAATCTGTTACCTTGACCACCAAATGCTAAAACAGCGTATCTTTTGGTTTCGGCTTTTTCCACGATTCTTTGAGTTCAACTCCTTTCTTTTCAAGCATTTCTAAAAATTCTTGTTCATTCAAAACTTTAACACCAAACTTTTTCGCTTTTTCTAATTTGCTTCCCGGGTTTGTGCCTACTAGAAGATAATCTGTTTTCTTAGTAAGGTTATCCGTAAAATGTCCACCAAGTGATTCTATAAAGCGTTTTATCTCTTCCCTTGAAAAATTCTCCAAGGTTCCAGTTACACAAAATGTAAGTCCATCTAGAATATTTGAAGTTGTAGTTTCAGCACTTTCGAGATTTACTCCAGCTTTTCGTAATTTTTCCAATATTTCCTTTGTCTTTGGCGAATTGAAATATTCGACTATATTCTTAGCGATATCTTCTCCAATTCCTTCAATTTCACTCAATTCTTTTATATCTGCTTTTGAAAGTTCTTCCATGCTTTTATACTTTTTGGCAAGCACTTTTGCAATCTTTTCACCAACACCTGGTATTCCAAGTCCAACTAGCAATTTTTCAATTGGATTTTGTTTTGATTTTTCTATCTCACTTAGTATATTTGATATCATTTTTGGACCAAGTCCGCTTATTTGCGCTAAATCAAAGATATTTAAATAATATAAATCTGCTATATCCTTAACTAATCCAGCATCAACAATCTTAGAAATAATCTTTGGCCCAAGACCTTGTATATCCATCGCTTGACGTGATACAAATACTTCAATATGTCTTTTCAATTTTGCTGGGCAATGTGGATTCAGACATTTGTAAGCTACGTATTCTCCCGACTCTTTACCAACAGGTCCTCCACATTCGGGACATTTTTCTGGTGGAACAGTTTCTATTTCATCACCGTCACGTAATTCTTTTAAGACATACGAAATCTGTGGAATTATACCTCCAGCTTTTTCTATAAAAACATAATCTCCTACACGTATATCATTTTCTTTTATATAGTCAAAATTGTGCAAAGAAGCCCTCTTAACTATGCTACCTTCAAGTTCAACCGGTTCAAACTCCGCAACAGGTGTAATAGTCCCTGTTCTTCCTACCTGGAATGTGATATTTAAGACCTTCGTTCTAACTTGTTGCGCTGGAAATTTAAAGGCAATTGCCCAACGTGGTGATTTAGCAGTCCAACCAAGTTCGTTTTGCTGTTCAAAATCGTTAACCTTTACTACAACACCATCTATCCAATACTCAAGTTCTTTCCTTTTTTCGGTCCATTCTTTCCAATAATCTATCACTTCTTCTATCGAGCTTAATAATTTACTATGTGGATTAACTTTGAAATGTAATTTTTCCAAAAACTTAAGCGCATCCCATTGAGTTTTCAAATCGTATTGTTGTGGTTTTACAATATAGTACATGAAGGAATCCAATTTTCTTTGAGCAACTTGTGATGGATCAAGTAGGTGAAGCGTTCCCGCCGTTGCGTTCCTTGGATTAGCAAATGGCAGTAAACCCTCTTCTTCACGTTGTCGATTAAATTCTTCAAAATATTGAACTGGCATGAATATTTCACCACGTACTTCTATCGTTAGAGGTTCGGGAAGTCTAAGCGGAATTGATTTAACTGTTTTGACATTTGCAGTAACATCATCGCCTCTTAACCCATCGCCTCTTGTGATAGCCCTTACTAAAAGACCATTCTCATATCTCAAAGCAATAGATACTCCGTCAATTTTAAGTTCTGCAACGTATTGAACATCTCTAACAACTTTTCTAATTCTTTCGTGAAAATTCCTTATTTCATTTTCGTTGTATGTATTATCAAGGCTGAGCATTGGTTCGCTGTGTTCAACTGTCTCAAATCCCTCAATCAGCTGTCCACCAACTCTTTGTGTTGGTGAATCGGGAGTTTTTAACTCAGGATATTTTTCCTCTAACTCCATTAATCGTTTCATCAATTTATCGTATTCTTCATCACTTATGACTGGCTGAGCAAGAACATAGTATCTGTAATTATGGTACTCAATTTCTTTTCTTAGCTTTTCTACCTCCTGTTTTATTTTTTCAGAAACCATGATTACCACCTCGGAAATTTTCGAAATTTTCGAATATTTAAAAATTATTTCTGTTTTTTATCTTTCATTCCCGTTTTAGATTCTTTGCTTGATTTCTTTCTTTTTTGTACAGTTTGCTCATGGCTCTTTGACTTATTTGAAGCCTTTTTCGATGATTTCTCTTTTGATTTAGCCTTTATAGATACTCCGTATTCTTTTATTATCTGTTCAGTTTCTTCCATTAGTGCTAAATCTTCTGAAGAAGCTTCAACAAAATCTATTTCCATCCTTACCTTATCAGCTTTAACAACTTTTGCGTACAACACGTCACCTATTCTATAGATTTTTCCAGAGTGTTTCCCCGTTAAAATACTCTTTTGCTCATCATAAAAGTAATAATCATCCAAAGTGGAAATGTGTATAAGTCCTGAGATATATTTATCAGGTATCTCCACGAATAAACCAAATTTGGCAACAGATGTTACAACAACTTTGTACACTTCACCGATATGTTTCGATATGTAATCTATCTTCTTTAATGCTTCATAATCCCATTCGGCTTCGTCTGCTACACGTTCACGTTTACTACAATGTATTGAAGCTTTTTCAAGATATTTTTCAATATTTTTCATCTCTTTTTTAGAAATACTTCCTCCAGTTTCGAGGTATTTTTTCAACAATCTATGAACGATAAGATCAGGATACCTTCTTATCGGAGATGTAAAGTGCGTGTAAGCTTCCGACGCTAAACCAAAATGACCTATATTGCTTGGCGAGTAAATGGCACGTTTCATAGATCTAACCAAAAGCCTTTGAATACTACTTCTAAGAGGATGATCTTTTGTTTTCTCCAAAAGCTCTTGGAGTATCTTAGGATGAATCTGTTGGGGAAGTTTCATATTGATACCTATCGCACTTAGGTAATTTTTCAACTGGAATAATGTATCAAAGTCAGGTTGTTCGTGAATTCTATAAATAAAAGGTATATCGGCATTATGGAATATTTCGGCGACAGTTTCGTTAGCTTTTATCATAAATTCTTCTATTATTACCTCTGATTCTCCACGCTTTCGGGGTACTATATCAATTGCATGGCCTTTTTCATCTAAAATAATCTTTACTTCATCACCTTCTATATCCAATATAGCTCCCCTACGTCTTCTATTTTCTCTGAGAATATCTTTTAGCTCCTTCATAAGGTAAATGTGCTCAGCAAGGTCTTTAAGTTTATCACCCTCAGGACGTCCTTCTAAAAATGCATTTACGTCATCGTAAACAAGCCTTTTGTAGCTTCGTATAACACCATTCCCAACTTTATAGTCAACAACTTCCCCTGTTTTATCAATTTCCATTAAAAGCGACATTACCAATCTGTCTTCACCTTGTACCAAACTACACAAGCCATTAGATAGTTTAAATGGTAGCATCGGTATAACTCTATCTGCAAGGTATATACTCGTTGCACGATTGAAAGCTTCTCTATCGAGAGCCGTATTTGGTTTCACGTAATGTGAAACATCAGCTATATGAACGCCAAGCAGATAATTACCATTTGGTAACTTCTTAACATGTACTGCATCATCAAAATCCTTCGCATCCAAACCATCAATTGTTACGATGACTTCGTTCCTGAAATCCCATCTTCCTTCCAAATCCTTTTCAGAAACTTTATCTGGTAGTTTCGAGACTTCTTCCATCACCTCATCTGGAAATTGAACTGGTAAGTCATGTTTCACAACAACTGTTGGAAAATCTGTAGCAGGGTCTTCTACTTTTCCAAGTACTTCAACAACTTTTGCCTCCGGCCCTCTTTTTATACTTGGATACTTGGTAATTTCAGCCACTACTTTCATCCCAGGTTTAGCACCATTTATATCTTCTATCGGAACTTTAAATTCGAAAGGTAATTTTGGATCATCAGGTATGATATATGCAAATTGCCCTCGCGTTTCAAAAACACCAACGAACTTTTTTATTCCTCTTTCCAGTATTTTGACAACTCTACCCTCTGGTAATTCGTACCATTTACCTATAATCTGAACTTGGACTTTATCCTTATGCATCGCAAGATTTGTTTTCTCGATTGGTACCGCTATCTCTTGACCATCTTCTGTTGTAACAAAAGTTAAATTACCACTTCTGGTAAATTCTATTGTCCCAACAAATAAATTACCCTTAGAGAGCTGATACCTACCATTATCATCTTTAAATATATATCCAGCATTTATCAATTCGTTGAGTTGCTCTTTCAAAAGTTCTTTCTGATTATCCTCTACTATCCCAAAGTATCTGCAAATCTCCTTGAATGTCATTGGTGTGTATTCTTTTTGACTAAATAATTTTTTCAATTCCGTTTTCTTTGGCATTTATATTCCCCCTTTAAATATTATCCTAAAAGTTGCATACCGAAAGTAGCAAAAAAAACAACTGTCAATACTAAAGAATATTATATCATTAAAACATATATAGTTCAAAAACCTAATTTTTTACAATACAAAAAGTTTGACCAGTGATAGTGTCAATGATAAACTCTATTTGTAATGAAATTTAGCTAAATTTAAGCAAAAGAAGGAGGATATATTCTATGGGTAGGAAACCTTTATTTTCATTTGAAACTTTTGTATTTCTTTTCTTTCTTATAATATTTTTTTGGATTTTTACTTCAACAATGGGAAGCGCAAATTTTTTTAAGACTTTAATGTCAACTGCTCATGACTTATTGTTAAATACTGTATTCTTCATTATGGCAGTTGCAGTATTAACTGGTGCTTTCGCAGCTCTTTTGAATGAATTTGGAGTTATATACTGGATACACCTGCTTCTTGATAAATTGATGAAACCCCTTTACAATTTACCTGGAATTGCTGCAATGGGAATACTGTCAACTTACTTTTCTGACAACCCTGCTATAATTGCGCTTGCAAAAGATAAATCTTTCATCTCGCATTTTGAAAAGTGGCAGGAACCTTTATTATGTAATCTTGGTACAGCATTTGGTATGGGAATGATTGTATCTACTTTTTTCATTGCGCAGGGTGGAAGAGCTGGAGTTAACCTAGTTCCTGCAGTTATAGTTGGGAATATCGCGACAATTATAGGTAGTATAGTCAGTGTTAGACTTTTCTCTATATGGACTAAGAAAAAGCTTGGGAGCGTTCATAAAGAAGTTGAGAACGTAAATTTGAAACATAGAGAGATAAGAGAAGGTAATGCCTTTGAAAGATTCCTTGAAGCGATGTTAGATGGCGGGAAAACGGGTGTTGATATCGGTATAGGAATTATACCAGGCGTTCTTATAATAAGCACACTCGTTATGATGCTTACATTCGGCCCTAAGGACAACTCTGTCGGTTATCAAGGACTTGCATATGAAGGAATCGCACTTTTTGATAAAATTGGAAAATACTTATTTTGGCCATTGAAAATCCTTTTTGGCTTCGATTCACCACAGCTCATTGCATTTCCTATCACTTGTCTTGGCTCAACAGGCGCGGCCCTCGCACTTGTTCCAAGATTTATGGAACATGACCTTATAAAACCAAGTGATGTGGCTGTCTTCACCGCTATTGGAATGACATGGAGTGGATATCTGAGTACACACGTTGGAATGATGGATGCACTTGGATATAGATATTTAACAAGTAAGGCTATATTATCACATACAATCGGTGGTATAGTGGCTGGCTTCAGTGCAAATTTGATGTATAATCTTTTTATTCATATTTAAGTGTCAAAAAGAGGGAGAATAAATATGATTGAAAATCTTAAAGTGTTCAAAACATCTGGTGAATTACAAACAAACAGCTATTCTTTTACAATTAATGGTATAGATTACATAGTAGATCCAGGAAAAGGAATTGGTAACTATGTTGATAAAACAAAAACTTACGATGTTATAATTACACATGGTCATTACGACCATATCGCTGGATTAAAGGAAATAAATGTGGGAAAAATATACATATCGCCTGAAGATAGCGAATGCCTATCAAATCCATCTTTAAACCTTTCTATATTTTTCGACGAGATTTTCAGTATAGATTATAAATGGTATAATATCGATGAGTACTTCGAGACAATTTTAGCACCCGGTCACACTGCGGGCTCTCGAATAATTATCATAAATGGACATTTATTCACCGGAGATGTTGTTTTTTCAGATACTATAGGAAGAGTGGATCTTTATATAGATAAGGAAAAAGCCAAAAAAATGCGTGAAGAAATGAAAAAAACGATAGAAAATTTAAGGAGAATTTTTAAAACTTTTCCTGATGACTGGAAAATCTGTCCTGGTCATGAAAACCAAACGACAATAAAGAGATTATTTGAAATTAATCCATTCTTCAAATCTTTTTGATAAATCAAAGCTAATCAAAACTAACTAAAATAATTTAGAAATTAGGGGGCTTTATGTGGCTAAACTAGATAACAATAAGTATGTGGATATATACAGTCAAGAGTATCTCGAACGCATCAAATCCCTCGAAGTTAAAAGAAGAGTTATATTGGATATACTTAAAGAATACAAGAGCATGAACCAGCAAAAGATAGGAGTATTAATTAGAAACTTTGAAAGACCAGAGAAAGCGGATTTAAAGAAGATAAATCCTCTGACTTTTTCTTTTTTACTGCATAGTCTTTTTAACATTAATGAGAGCATTGAAAATAAAATAATTGAATTTGAAAAAAATAAAATTTCCAGATATGTGCTCTTCGAGATACTTTTTTGGGCAAAGCCTTCTTTGTATCCATTCCCAACTGATAACATAAAAAACTATAAAGACTTCCTAGTGAAACAAAAGAAAAAGTTGAAAGAATTAAACTTAGAAAATTTCGTCCAATTGTACGCACTCGAGAGTGCACAAAACGATACATTTATAAAAGATATCATCCAAAAAGCTATTTCAATAACTCCCGAAACGCTTGAAGAATATTTATGGATGCGGGATTTCATTAAATATTTAAATCCTATTGAGTCCAAAAGCTTAAAAGCAAGACTCCATCCATATGTTTGGAAGGTTTTATCCTCTAAGGAAAATACCATACCTGTTATAATAGATGGAAACAACATACTTATGTCTAAAAATATAAAAGGTCCTGAAAAAATAGATTCATTGCTTGAACTTATTGCTAAACTTGATAAAGTCTATTTTCCATTTTACATTGTTTTTGATGAGAACGCGAAATACAAATTTCACACAAAATACTTCAACTACAAGAAAACTTATTACCATTCACCCGCCGATGAGTTAATTATAAACCTCGCGAAAGAATATAAAGGAGTCGTATGTTCAATGGACAGGTTTAAAGAATACGAAATTAACATAAAAAACATATGGTACGAATTAAAATTGTGAAAATTATCAAGTATAGGAGGTATCATAGTTGATAATTCTCGGTTCATCATCCCAAAGAAGGATAGAACTATTAAAAACATTTAAAATAGATTTCGTTGCCATTTCCCCAGAAATTGACGAAAGCGAAATAAACTCAACCAATCCTGAAGATATCGTTATCGAACTTGCTTTAAAAAAAGCGAACGCTATAAAAGCTAAAGCAGATGATACAATCATATCGGCAGATACACTAGTTTGTACCAGTAAAAAAATTTTTGGGAAACCAAAAAACTCAAAAGAAGCTTTTGAAATGCTTAAAGAACTTTCGGGAAAATGGCATAAAGTTTTTACAGGTGTTTGTGTTAAAATAAAGAGCGAAGAAATATTATTTTATGAAATGACAAAAGTTAAGTTTAGAAAACTCGAAGATAGCGAGATAGAATATTACATATCCACTGGAGAGCCACTCGACAAAGCTGGAGCGTACGGTATTCAAGGATTAGGCGGTGTTTTTGTTGAAAAAATCATAGGTGATTACACAAACGTTGTTGGATTACCTTTACCTAAGCTTTGGAAAATTCTCTTCGATAGGGGGATAGTGGGTAAAACATGCCAATAGAATACGGTCCAAGGGAAAAGTTATTAAAAGAAGGCAGTGAAGCTCTTGAAACAAGTGAATTAATAGCTATTCTGCTCAGAACAGGAACAAACGGAAAAGATGTATTAGAAACTTCAAAAGAATTATTCAATAAATTTGGTGGAAGTTTATACAAAATGTCAAGAGCAACATTTGATGATTTCAAAAGTATTAAAGGACTTGGAGATGTGAAAATAGTAACTCTTATGGCAGCTTTAGAACTCGCTAAAAGATTAGTTAAGGAAGAAACAGTTATCTTAGACCCAAAATTGACTTCACCTGAAAATGTTTTTCAATATTGTATAGATATGCAAAGTTATCCCCAAGAAATAGTAAGAGTTATATTCTTAGATACAAAATTAAAAGTAATTGGAAGCAAAGATGTATCTAAAGGCACTATAAACTCTTCAATGGCACACCCAAGGGATATTTTCAGAGAAGCGATTTTGCGAAGTTCCACAGGTATAATACTTGCGCATAATCACCCTTCTGGAGATCCAACGCCAAGCAAAGACGATATAGAATTAACTAAAAAGATTAAGAAAGCGGGTGAATTATTGGGAATAAACCTCCATGACCATGTCATAATTGGTCAAACATTTTACAGTCTAAGACAAAAATGTAAAGAAATAGGGTGGGATGATGTTTGATAATGAAAATGAAAAGTTAGAAAATATAATGAAGTTGAAAGCGGAACTAGAAAAAGACCTTAAGAAAAAAGGTTTACTCAAAGATAAACCAAAAGATGCAAAAGAAACAAAATATGATGAAGAGGCTATAAAACGTCTCAAGGAAAATCTAACAGTAAGTGCTCATATTACAGAGGAAGAAAGTTTAACACTATACGATATAAATTCCCATGATTACGACGCAAGTATCGACTCAATCGAAAAAACCTTACGTATATTTCAACAAAGAACAAATAACATTAACCGAAAAAACATATTCGAGGGGTTGATAAATCTCCTCAATGGAAACATAAAAAATTCGATTGCTTCATTTAGCCAAGCTGGAGGCATTGAGGCGGAGTACAATAAATTATTAGCAGAAATGTACTCTGGCGAAGACATATCAAAAAACGCTGTTTTGCTTTTGAAAAAAAATCCAGATTCTTTGTATCCTTTGCTCTTACTTCTGGAAAGAGAAATGTTAAAGGGCTCAGCCGATGGTATGGATAAAATATTGCAAATATTGTCCAAAAAATCTGAATTTTGGAATTTAATACACAAACTTTTCGTTAACCAAGCCACCGAACAAGATATAATTCAAGCAGTCAGAGAAAGAATATTCGCGACTTTAATACTCTTACTAAATGTTTATGTAGATAGTACAAAAGAAATTCCCAATTTGTCTCACACATGTATCAATACACATAGAGCTTATTTGCGAGGAGAGACTGTTACACCACCTGAATGGTGTATTTATGGTCAACTAATTGCTGCTGCTAGAAAATATTTAGCAGGTTATAAAATAGAGATTCAAAATCTTAGAAAATTCGAAAAATCACCCGAATTCAAACTATTTTTGGGATTTTATCACTTCAACGAGGGAAATATTACCGTAGCAAAAGAATATTTTAAAATGTTCGAGTCCCAAGTTGGATTTTATGCTATATATACAAAACCACTGAAACAACCAAAAATAGGTATCGAACAGTTCATATCTATTCCAAATGGTTTTACTCCTTTAAAACAGGAAAATCCATCAATTATTGATTTCTTGCAGAAAAACACCGGTTACGATGTATATGTAAATTACAGAAAGTACGAATTCGTACGTTTAGTTTTTTCTGAAAAGCATTGTAAAATCAATTACAAATAAGGTTTAAGGAGGCTAAAGTTATATGATTCCACTTTTCGATATGACAAGGCAATATGAAAATTTACGTGAAGAAATACTCAAAGCGATTGATGATGTCTTATTAAGTGGGAAAGTTATACTTGGACCTGCAGTTAGCGAATTTGAAAGTGAATTTGCTATGTATTTAAATGTTAAACACGCAATTGGAGTTGCTAACGGCAGCGATGCCTTGGTTATTGCACTACATTCTATCGGTATAGAAAAAGGTGAGAAGGTAATCACAACACCATACACATTCTTCGCTACTGCATCGTGCATAGTTAGGAATGGTGGAGTACCAGTCTTTGTTGATGTAGATAAGGAAACTTACAACATAGATTTGAATCAAGTTGAAGATGTGTTGAAAAGAGAAAAAATAAGAATTGTTATACCAGTCCATCTTTTTGGTAGGTCAGTTGATTTTGAAAATCTACTCTTCCTAAAAGAAAAGTATCATGTTAAAATATTAGAAGATTCGGCGCAATCCGTAGGAAGTGAGGGAAAAATCGGCAATAAAATTTTAAAATCTGGAACAATCGGTGATATTGGTATTTTTTCGTTCTTTCCAACCAAAAACCTTGGAGCATACGGCGATGCCGGGATGATAGTAACAAACAATGATGAATTAGCAGAAAAATGCAGAATGCTTAGACAACACGGCTCAAAGAAAAAGTACTATCACGAAATGGTAGGGTACAATTCGCGAATTGATTCAATTCACGCTGCAATATTATCTGTTAAACTTAAGTACTTAGACGAATGGACGACAAGAAGAATAGAAATTGCAAAGGAATACCAAAGATTATTTGAAGATTATAAACTTCCAGTGAAATATCCAAAAGTTGTAGAGACTGGATATCGCAATCATGTATACCACCAATACGTTGTTGAGTTTGAAAATGAAGAAACACGAAATAGAGTTAAGGAGCATTTAGAAGAAAGTGGAATAGGGACAGCTTTATATTATCCATTACCACTACACTTACAAAAGTGTTTTTCAGAGTATGGTTACAAAGAAGGCGATTTCCCTGTTGCAGAAAGTTTATCAAAAACAACGCTTGCTTTACCAATTTTCCCAGAGCTAAGAAACGAAGAGATAAAAGAGGTTGTTGAAAAAATTAAAGAATCACTATAAACTAGGAGGTCTTTCATATGGATAACGATATACAAAATGAACAATTACTTCAAGCGCTTGAAAATTTCGTGAGAAGATATTTAAGAGTTAAAGATACAATAAAAGAATTAAACAAAGAGAAAAAAGACCTTGAAGACGCCATTATACAAATGGTGGAAGGCACAGACATAGATCATATCATAGTCGATGGCACAGTTGTTGAATTTGAAAATAGAACAAAGATAAAGCTAAAATAAAAAATATCCATCAATTTTTACCGAACATTTCGTGGGGGGAGTGATAAAGTATGGATAGGTACTTCGGTATCTCACAGTCAGGTTCCACAGTCCGTAAGGAGGTTATTGCAGGTATCACAACCTTTCTAACGATGGCTTACATCGTTTTCGTAAACCCGTCTATATTAGTTCAAGCAGTTCCTGGTATTTTTGACCAAACCGGGAAGATTATCGACCAATCACTCTACAACTCATACTACGGGGCTTTCATGGTTGCTACCATTCTTGGTGGCGCAACAGCAACACTCATAATGGGATTATTTGCAAATTACCCATTCGCCTTGGCTCCCGGTATGGGACTTAACGCCTATTTCACTTACACAGTATGTTTAAAACTTGGAATACCATGGCAATTAGCACTTACAGCTGTGTTTATTGAAGGTTTGATATTTGTTATATTAACTCTCACTGGCGCAAGAAGTTTCGTAGCGACAGCGGTACCACAACCAGTTAAAGCAGCAACAGGTGCTGGAATTGGTTTGTTTATTGCTTTGATTGGATTGAAAAATGCTGGTATAGTCATGCCAGATCCAATAACAGCAGTTACACTTGGACATATAAACAAGCCAGATACCTTGCTTGCAATAATTGGATTTTTCATAACCGTTGTTTTATTCGCATTACAAGTACCAGGTTCCATACTTCTTGGAATAATATTGACAACTATAATTGGAACATTCCCTGTGTTTAACGTCACACATTATCAAGGGATAATAGGGAAAATTCCCGATATATCTCCAACGTTTTTCAAAATACAATTCGATTCAAAAACACTTCTTTCGGGTGCATTTTGGGTAGTTGTTGCAACATTCTTCTTTGTTGATTTCTTCGATACTTTAGGTACACTTACAGGATTAGCTGAAAGCGCTGGATTTACAAAGAAAAAAGGCGAACTTGAAAGAGCAAAACCAGCCTATTTAGCGGATGCTATTGGAACAGTTGTTGGTGCCTTGTTTGGTACATCAACTGTAACAACGTATATTGAAAGCAGTACCGGTATCGCAGCAGGTGGGCGAACAGGTTTAACAGCTGTCGTAGTTGCACTTTTAATGTTAGCGATGTTGTTCTTCTCACCATTAGCGTTAACAATCCCATCGGCTGCCACAGCACCAGCACTTATATTCGTCGGCGTCTTAATGATTAAGAGCTTAATGTCTATAAAATGGGATGATATAACAGATGCGGTACCCGCGTTTGTCACACTCACTATGATCCCCTTCACTTACTCAATAGCAAACGGTATAGCATTAGGAATAATAACATACCCAATCGTTAAAACCTTTTCGGGAAAGAGAAAAGAAGTTCACTGGTTCACATGGGTCCTTGCCTTACTCTTCATAGCTTACCTCACATTCTTTAGAGAATAAAATAATCAAAAAATAAAAGCGGTCCAAAGTTTTTATTGGACCGCTTTTTTATACAATTTAATTTTAAATATTAACAAAAAACTTTTCCACTATGATACCATCGATGACCTTAATTATTTCACCATTTTTCATTGGTTGGAATTCATCAGAGAACTTTTCTGAATAAACGATGAACTTCTTATCAGACTTGTTATAGTAATAGTGCAACGTAAAATACTCTTTATTTCTTGATGTGTCTGTGTAAAGACAACATACGTATAAAGCGTTTTCTTTTTCATCAACCATAATAAAATTCATACCACTAAACTCATTTATTTTAGAATATTTCAAGATATTCTGAACAAGTTGACCAATCGAATTAAAATTGACGATATTTTCAAAATATTCGTAAGTATCACTCTCGTAAATATTTTCTCTTCTTGCGCTTTTTATTGTGCCGTTGTGCGCAAAATATCTCCCGTTTATGTAAAATGGATGAAGCTGCAATGTTGTCTTTGGAAGACCTTTCGAAGCAAGCCTTGCGTGAATTAAACCTAATTTAAATTTTTCTTCAGTTATTTTATTTATGTTATATGAATCTTCGTATATTGGTCTGAGTGACTTGTACAAAATATGATTAACATCATTTTTACAGAAACATCCCCAACCATCGTTATGTGGTGCCTCCATACCGTTAAGTGCCATAGATTTGACAAACTCAAAAATTTCAGATATATTTTGATTATCATCAAAACTAAAACCAGCCATTCTACACATATAAAATCCCTCCAAATAAAAATTGAATTTATAAATAGAGACTTTTGTGATATAATATATTATACCATTACAGTATTAAAATGCTATAGTAAAATGTGGGAGGTGTATTTTTAATGAAGAGTTTCGTTATGAATATCTGGTTATCCACGTGGAAAAAAATTTATGGAGAATCGATTGTTGATAATTTAGTTCAGGAATTCAATATCGACAGAACAAAACTATTAATCCCAACAAATGATGTACCAGACGAACTTGTTGTAAGATTTTCAGAAAAGCTTGCACAGAAAGTTGGGAAAAAATACGAAGAATTATGGGAAGAAACCGGTTATCACAATATCCGCTCATTTCATTCTTTCTATCCAAATTACTTTAAAAAAGAAGGTTGTATGTCGTTTTTAAGTGCTATGGATAGTGTACATAGAGCTCTCACAAGGCGAATAACCGGTGCGAAGCCACCAAGAATAATCTTTAACTACATAGATGAAAAAACTGCAATTGTTCGCTATGAGTCAAGAAGGGATTTTAGGTATTACTTTATGGGATTACTTAAAGGTGCATCTGAATTTTTCAATGATCCATTGAAAATCGAAGTACTAAACCAAGGAAAAACGGATTCTGGTTCTTTTATAGAAGTTAAAATCATTTCAACAAAACCTTACGGAAAGAAAGTAAATTTAAAATCGTACAAAATCTTCTCTTTTGGTTTGCTAAAATCTTTGGTTGAAACATATACTGTAACATTCCCAATTTTGACTTTCGTTTTGTCTTGGCTATTCACATCTTTATTTGGCCCATTGTTTGGTTCCATCGCCGTAGGTTTAGCGATTTTGGTTGGAGTTTCTTTCGGTTTGGTTGATTTTAAGAAAGGTTTGAGTGCGACAAAGGATATTGCAAAGGTTTACAAAAACAAAGATTTTAATAATTTACTTGTTATTGGTGGAGAAAAATCATTCGAGGAAGTATCAAAAGAACATATTGAAGCTATCTATGAATTGAGAGAATTTTTAATTTCTCTCCAAGGTGACACAGAAGAAATTATGGCGTTCGCAAAGAAAACATTGGAATCGTCCAGTGTAGTACAAGAACAGATTGATACAATGAAAGAATTATCAAGTCAAGTTGCCGATACAGCCGTTCAAATTAGTAACGATGCCGAACGAATATCAGAAGCGGTCTCATCGAATGTCGAAACTATCTCAAGAACAATAGGTCAACAAAATCAAATTATTCATGATTTAAACGTCGCTGTTGAAAAAATAATCACAGCTGCTAAGAGCGTAGAGCTTTCTGCCTCAGGTATGAACGCAATGAGTAAAGAATTTGAGAATATTGCAACAGAAAGCGAACAGCTTAGAACTCAAGCAAGCGCAATTATGGATATCGCAAATACAGTGATGAGCATTGCAGAACAAACAAATTTGTTAGCGCTTAACGCTGCAATTGAAGCTGCAAGAAGTGGGGAAGCTGGAAGAGGGTTTGCAGTTGTTGCAGATGAAATAAGGAAGTTGGCTGAAGAAAGCAAAGCATCTGCCGTAAAAATATCGCAATTCTTAGGGACAATTTCAAACGGTATTGATAAACTAAGCCAAAGTGTCGTAAAAGGTTATGAGGAACTGAAAGAACAAGCTAAAAACCTTTCGGATAGTGCAACAAAGAGTAAAGAATCAAGCGATATAATCTCCCATATCACAAATCAACTAAATGATTTGGTAAATTCTTTAAACAACGAAACGCAAAAACTGGAAGCAATAACAACAAGTATTCAAAACCTACTTGCAATTTCTGAAGAAAGTTCGGCAACAGCTGAAGAGATAAGCGCATCAATTCAAAGATTTTTAGATGAACTAAATAACGTCTTTGCTAACGTTAAGCAAACAATTAGTCTTCTCAACACGATACAAGAGAATTTCAAGGAAGTAAAAATATAAGACTTGAAAAAATTATAAAAAAGTGGTATCATATAACGTGATTAAAACGGACAAAAATTCAAGGAGAGGTGACGCACGTTGAAAAAAGGTATACACCCAGAAATGAGACTTTTAACAGTCAGATGTGCATGTGGTGCAGAACACAAGATTTGGACAACGAAAGAACAACTTAAGATCGATGTGTGTTCAAATTGCCATCCACTTTACAAAGGAAGTGGAGGTGCTAGCCTGATTGTAGATACTGAAGGACGCGTACAGAAGTTTAAGAAAAAGTTTGAAGGCAAGTATTAATTTTTAAACACGTATCTTTCAATCTAAATTTTCAGGAGGGTTATATTTTATGGAAGTTGGTCAAGTAGTAAAAGGTAAAGTAACAGAAGTACTCAAATTCGGAGCAAACATCGAATTAGAAAATGGGGAAAAAGGCTTTATCCATATTTCAAAAATTTCAAACCAGTACGTTCAAAAAGTGGAAGATTTCTTGAAAGTTGGTCAAGATATCGAAGCAAAAGTAATTGGAAAAGGTAGAGACGGCAAGTGGGAATTGTCACTCAAAGAAGAAACACAGGAAGACCAAGCAGAGGCAAAAAAGGAAGAATTCGAAAAGAAGCTTGCCAAATTCCTTAAAGATAGCCAAAAGACATATTCTGAATACAAAAAGAGATTGGATAAGAAACAAGGCGTTACAAAGAGAAGATAAAAATTTATAATGCAAAAAATAAAAGGGGATGTTTATCATCCCCTTTGTTTTTTTGTATATTTTAATTATTTTTAAACGTTAACTTTTTCTAATCGTTAAGAAAATAATTACAGCTGCAATTTCAGAAATAATGGAAACGGCAATTAAACTTTTTATACTTATACTGTACAAAATTCCAAGCAATGCACTACCTACAAACCAAGCAATTCCAAACACTGCGTTGAAAAATCCATATGCAGTTGCCCTTTTTTCTTTTTCAACAAGTTTTGCAACGGCTGCTTTCATAATAGATTCCTGAGCGCCCATACCGATACCCCACAGTATCGAACCAACCATAATAAAGGTCCCACTATTTCCAAAAGAAAAAATCCCGTAAAATGCAGAAATAAATGTTGAGATAGCTAAAACACCTATTCCTAATCTATCAAATAATTTTCCAAAGAAAAGCGCTGCAAACGCATCGACAATCATGGCAATCATGTATGCTATTGGAATCATCGCAGGTGAAAGAAGATTTAGCTTTTGAGCATGAAAACCAATCAATGCAAAATCCGCAAAGCCAAAAGCGATAAGAGATATACCAGCTAAGTACAAATAAAATGTCCTGTCGAGTTTTACATCTTTAATCGTTTCTTTAGCTTTTTCCATTTTTTCCGGATTTGGTACGAGCACTCTTGCGATAAAAATTATACCTATTGTTATAACAGCAGGAAAAACAAGAAACGCAAAAGCCTTCCTATAAGCATCAACAGTTTCGAGTTTTATGTTATTTGCGATAGTTAAACTCATGAAAAGAGGGCCTATTGTGGCTCCTATTTGATCCATGAATTCCTCAATGGCAAAACCTGTACCATAACCAACTTGACTACTTGCAAAAGACGTTATGGTATCTTTTGCGGGTTTTCTTAAAGCTTTACCAACTCTTTCAAGAATAACAAGTATTGCGGCAAGTATCCAATGTTTTGTCCAAGCCAAAGTTGGGATAACTAACAAATTAATTGAGTAACCAAGAATGGCAAAAAACCAATATTTTTTAGTTTTGTCAACGAGCTTTCCAGTAACAAAACGGAGAGTGTACCCCAATAACTCACCCAAACCGGCAATTGCGCTAACAACTACCGCTGACGCACCCAAAAGTCCCAGATAAGGTCCTACTAAACTTCTTGCTCCTTCGTAAGTTATATCACTGAAAAGACTTACAAAACCCATTAGTACAATAAAATATAAAGCTTTTTTCTTCATATTTTTCGCATCTTGCAATTAAATTTCACCTCGCTTAACACGATCACTTTTGAGGTTCAGGTTTATCTTTCAAAATGACCTTAATTAGAAATTCTTCGATACTCTTAAGTAAACCCCTTCTTGGTACAGCATCAACTGAAGATATAATCTCTGTAGCTGTTGATGGTTCTATATCATTCAAAACATTCTCGTTTTTACCCCTTTCAAAGATTTTCTCCACTCTTTGTAAAAGTCTTTCATACCTACTTTTTGCATTATGAAGTCCATTTTCACTTTCAAGCACATTCAGTCTTTCCCTTGCTATTAGTTTACTTATTTCCTCCTTGTTCATAGCGAATTCGACATACTTTTTTATCAATCTTTTTATAGCTCTTGATATACTACTTTCATTATCTACTTCCGAGAAAACCTCTTTTTCAAGTTCATCTATAACATTAATCCAGATTTCTTCAAAGAGGATCTCCTTGCTTGGAAAATAATAATAAATAAGGGACTTGCGCACGCCAGAGGCTTGCGCAATGTCCTCCATACTAACACCATCAAACCCTTTCTCAGAAAATAATTTACGTGCAGCACCTATAATTTTTTCCTTAGTTTTGTTACTTTCGCGGATTCTTTCACTCAAATTAATTTCCCCCTATAAGTCTCTGACAATAATTAAACATTAAGTTTTTTATCAACTTTAAGTGCTTCTTCTCTATTGGCATATCTCTTCATTCTTGTCTCATAGTTATAAATTCCTCTATTTACAGGATATCTTTCAACGTAACCATATTCATACCATAGTTTATCTGCATATTGTTTCCATTCTTCGGCAAGTTTATCAATTGCGGGCGCAAGATCGGTGATAGTCTTTTCAGAACCTTCGTGTTGTGGTATAGCATTAAAGTTCTTTACCATTGCTCTGAATACTTTTGGATTATCGATAATTGGACATGGCCTGAAAAGGTTATTAGAGAATGGAATTGCTCTCTTGTAAGATTCAAAGAATGGTGATTTGAATATTTCAAGCAATGTTTTTTCCCTTATACTATCCACTGCAAATTGTTGGAAAACACATGGTTCAACATAACCTTTTGCATTGACGTGGAAATATTTCGCACCCGCCGAGAGACAACCATGAGTCAAGAAACCATGGTTCCAGAAGTCGGCAACAAAAGCAAATCTTCCACTGAGTCTCATCTCATCAGTTTTGAAGAATCTTTCGTATCTCTGCTGAGGTGTTGGAACAAGATCCATTACAGGATCCTGACCTACAGGCATAAATTGATAAATCCAAACGTACTCAACCCCGTTTTGTTCTAAGAAATTCCAGAACTCATCTTTCATAATTATATCGTGGTTCATCCTTGTTGCAGTAACACTTGCTCCAAATGGCACACCGTATCTTCTCAATCTTTCCCATGTGTTCTGAATAGCTTTAAAAACTCCATGACCACGTCGCCAATCAGTTTCAGACTCAAATCCTTCAACAGAAATTGAAATTGTCGCATTGCCAAGCTCTGCAAGTTTTTTAGCTTTTTCCTCTGTTATTAGTATACCATTCGAGTAAATCATGAAGTAATGTTCGTTAAACTCTTCAAGTATTTCCAAAAGGTGTGGCCAGTAGAATGGTTCTCCACCGGTGATAACCCAGAAGTAAATACCAAGTTCCTCACCTTGTTTTAAAACACTTCTTACTTCGTCTTTTGTTAATTCGTATTTTCTTCCATAAAGTCCCGCATAGCATCCTATACAATTAAGATTACATGCGTAAGTTGGGCTTATGACTCCTAATTTTGGGAGAACAACCTTGTGTTCATGCATCATCTTTTGTCTTTGTGGTTCACCAATAGCAAATTCGTTAATTATAAGATTATTGATAATCTTTTCGACAGCTTGTGGAGAAGACTTTTGGAAAATCTCAATCCACTTTTTAATCATTGGATGCTCCTCTTGAGCCATGAGTCCAAGTTTTTTCAAACCACTTTTTGCTGGTTCTTTACTAAGAGCTGAGATTGTGAATAAAAGTTTTGCAAATGTTTGAGTATCTGCCTTTCTGATAACAGACGAAACAAGTTTTCCAGCTTGATGATAAACCATACCTTTTAATCCACCAACTGCCATAATACCCCTCCTCTAGATTCTAATTAAGTTTTATTTAACAGTATTGCATGATTTCACTATATTAGTCTAAATCTCAAATATCTATTTATTGACCGTTCAGTCAAATTTTACACCTGATAAACCTTATATGTATTTCAAAAATGTAACTTCTAGGTAACTTTTTATGTTCGTGTTTGCTTTTTTAGATAAATTTGACTATAATTGTAGTCAAGGAGGTAAACATATGAGATTTAAAACAGACTTTTATTCACTTGCTGATGCAAAGGCGAAGTTTTCAGAAGTTGTTGAAATTTCGGAAAATTTGGATGTAGTAATTACAAAAAATGGTAAACCCGCAGCAGTTATCATCAATTATGATAAATACAACAAAATACTAGATTTCATCGATAAGGTTTGGGATCTTTATCTTCTTGATGTTGGAGATCCTTCTGTTTTTAAAGATCTCAAGCTTGAAGATATATTTGATAATAATGAGAAAAAAGAATAAATAATTATGTCATACTGTTAATAAAAAAAGGAGGTTAAGTCTATGGCTCAGGTTGTACTTGAACATGTGTGGAAGATATACGAAGGCAAGGTTGAAGCAGTTAAAGATGCAAATTTTACAGTCGAAGATAAGGAATTTGTCGTATTGCTTGGTCCATCTGGTTGTGGAAAAACAACTACACTAAGAATGATTGCAGGACTTGAAGAAATTACGAAAGGTGAAATCAAGATCGATGGAAGGGTTGTAAACGATGTTGAGCCAAAAGATAGGGATATCGCATTCGTTTTCCAAAACTACGCACTTTATCCACATATGACTGTTTACGAAAATATGGCTTTTGGTCTTAAACTTAGAAAAGTTCCAAAAGATGAGATAGAAAAAAGAGTCAGAGAAGCCGCAAAAATTCTTGAGATTGAGCATTTGTTAGACAGAAAGCCAAGGCAACTTTCCGGTGGTCAGAGGCAAAGAGTCGCCGTGGGAAGAGCCATCGTTAGACATCCTAAAGTTTTCCTATTTGACGAGCCACTTTCAAACCTCGACGCAAAGCTTCGTGTTCAAATGAGGGCTGAGCTTAAGAAGTTACACGCAAGACTAGAAGCAACAATCGTTTACGTTACACACGACCAAGTTGAAGCTATGACAATGGCAGACAAGATTGTTATCATGAAAGACGGTGTAATCCAACAAATTGGCAGTCCATACGAAGTTTACAATAGACCAGCGAATATTTTTGTTGCAGGATTCATCGGTAGTCCATCTATGAACTTTATTAATGGAAAGATAATCAAGGGTGAAGGTGGTCTTTGGATAAAGACAAGCGGATTAAAATTGAAAGTTCCAGCAGAATACGAAGAAAAACTTTCAAAATATGTTGATAAAGATATAATATTTGGTATAAGGCCAGAAAATATATACGACAAAATGTTCGCAATCGCGCCAAAACCAGAAAATACCGCTGAAGTTACCGTTGATGTTGTTGAACCACTTGGTAGTGAAACATTACTACACGTTGTTGCTGGTGAGGATAGGCTTGTAGCAAGAGTTAACGCAAAGAGCCAGGCAAAGGAAGGCCAGAAGATAGACCTCGTTTTCGACATGACAACAATGCATGTGTTCGATAAAGAAACAGAAAAAGAATTACTCCACTGGTAATTAAATTTGAAATTTAATTAGAGAGTTTAGAAAACCTAATCACCGCCCTAAATAGGGCGGTGGTTTTCTAAATAAGCAATTAAAAAATGGGGGTGTTATCTTTGCCAAATATATATTTTTGCATTCCTAAGAATGACTCCGTTTATTTCGATGAGCATGAAGTTACACATATGAAAGTAATGAGGCTAAAAGAAGGTGAAATAATCGAAGCAACAGACGGAAACGGTGGAAAATATAAAGTTATACTAAAATCTATTGGAAAAAATGAAGCATACGGTAATGTTCTATCTTATGAATTCATTGAAATCACAAACAATAAACTTGTACTCTTCGCCCCTTCAGGTAGATGGGAAAGGCTTAGATGGACTATTGAAAAAGCCGTCGAATTGGGTGTAGATGAGATATACGTCTTCAACAATGAAAGGGCTTCACGACATTACGACGATAAGCAAGACAAGCTTGAGCTTATTGTAAGGGAAGCATCAAAACAATGTGTTAGGTACCACTTTCCAACAATAAAACCCATAGAATTTTTAGATATTTTCTCTCTAGCACCGGAGAGTACATATATCTTAGATTTTAAAGGAAGAAAAATTCCAAAGAGAATATCCAAGAGTGTTGGTATAATAGCTGGACCTGAAGGAGGATTTTCAAAAAGCGAATTAAAATTGCTTAAAAGCAAATTCAAAAGTATCTGTTTAGGAAAAAAGATATTGAGATTCGAAACAGCTATAATACTCTCAACCGGTTTTTTTGCTATGAAATTGGGAAAAATTTAGCTATGTAATAAATCACATCTTCGCCACTCAAATACGCTATTTCGTACTGTATAAAACTTTCCTTATAGCTTTCAAAATCTGCCTTAACATTTTTTGGAAGGCTTTTCTTGATTTTTAACATTCTATTTTCATACTCTTTTTTTGAAATCATATTTCTTTTTTCAAATGGTGTCATTGGTTTTGGTACAAGAGGGTTTATACTTAATGTTATGTTCTTATACCCCATTTTTTGTACTTCTTTAATAAATTCAAAAAAATCATTGTAATCTTTCTCATCTTCTTCTTCAAGCCCTATTATGTAGTAAAGCTTTACACTATCAAATCCAACTTTTCTACCTAAAATTAGTCCGTTTATTATATCATCAGTCGACATATCTTTCATCATAACATCTCTTATTTTTTGAGATATACCTTCTGGTGCAACTGTAAATGAGTATTGGTTTGTCTCCTTAAGAACCCTCAACAATCTTTCGTTAACTTTGTCTATTCTCATGGAAGAAACAGAAAATTTTACTTTATTCTTCTCGACATAATCGAGTAGTTCATCAAGATACGGGTAATCTGTAATGGTAGCACTTATTAATCCATACTCAATTTCATTGTTTTTGTATTTTTCAAAGATTTCTACAATGTCGTCTATCTTTGCAAATTTTACGGGTTTCTTTGTGTATCCTGTAACGCAAAATGCACATCTCCAAATACACCCTCTTCCAATTTCGATAAGCATTTTGTTCTTAAACGATGACATGCTACTAACATAATGTGAGTGTGGAACTGGGAAAAGGGTGCCAAAACATTTTGAAAATTTAATCTTACCAAATTTCTTTGAGTAAATCTCATTAACATCCAAGAATTTATCAACTAAACGACTATCAATATAATATTTAAGCGCTTCTGAAAATTGAGTTATCGAACATTCTATGTCACCTATGAACACCAAGTCGGCGATTTCTTCGACAATTTTGTAATTGAAAAGTGTAGTTGGTCCACCTATTATTATAAGTGGGTGATATTCGTTTCTTTCATTAGCCTTCAGTGGTATACCTTTTTTTATAAGTATATCGGCTATATTTAGTAAATCATTTTCAAATTGGAAAGTAATTAACCACACAGGAAATTCATCGATAGGTATCTGAGATTCTAAAGAATAAAATTTCTTAAACCATTTTTCATAGAAAAAACGTTCCACACCTATTCCCTGCTGAGACAAAAGCTGTTGAATCCAACTCCAAGCAAGTGAACCACTTGCAATTTCGTAATTGTTTGGGAAAATAAAGGCAACCTTGGGAAGGTTGCCTGAAATATCTTTTAAAATTTTTTCTGATTTTTTGAATTTCAAAATGTATTCGTATTCTCTAAATGATTCCGCGTCTCTTGGTTTTCTCATTAAATACTCAAATCCTCCCAAAAATTCATTGAATTTCAAATCTGTTCAAGGGCTTTTCTCCTAAGGTAATTTTTAGAAACGACAACTCTTTTTACAGTACCTTCTGCTATTTTTTCTGTTTCTCTCATAACAATCACCTTAAAAGTAACGATGTTATTTACAACCTCTGTAACTCTAATACCAACAATTAGTCTTTCGCCAATAACAACAGGTTTCAAATGAATTATTTCGTTGTAGTTCACAACTGATACATTTTCCTCTTCAAGAAACTGATTTAAAAATTCTCCGGTAACAAGATTTATTTCTTTGATTAATCCAGAAGTTGAAAGCAGATGTAAATGAGATAATTCTTCATCTTCGTCCCATACCATTGATTCATCTGGAATAACTTCTACAGATTTGCTCAATCCTAAAATTCTGCTTAATTCTTCCACAATGTTCCCCCCATTCCCTGTAAGAAAATCGTGAAAAAATTTGTAAGTTTCTTTACGCTTCTTGTAAATTAGTGTCTAATCCACTTTCGTTCCCATTAAGCATTGCTCTTAGTTCTTCACCACTCATTACTTCACGTTCCAACAAAACTGCAACTATTTGTTCCATTTTTTCCCTATTCTTAGTTAAAATATCCATTGCACGCTCATAGCAAGATTTTATGATATTTTGAATCTCGTGGTCTATCATTTTAGCAACTTCTTCACTGTAATTTCTTATCCTTGTCAATTCTTTGCCAAGGAATACTTCTTGTTCCGTCTTACCCCAAGCTAAAGGTCCAAAATTATCACTCATTCCATATTCACAAACCATCTTTCTTGCTATTTCGGTAGCTCTTTCAATATCGTTTGCTGCCCCACTTGTAAAATCGCCAAAAACTAGCTCTTCAGCTGCTCTACCACCTAAAAGTGTCGTTATATTATCGAGTAGTTCGTTTTTACTAACTAAGTACTTGTCTTCAGCAGGTAAATGTAATGTGTATCCAAGAGCTGCGTAACCACGTGGTGTTATTGATATTCTGTGAACAGGATCTGAATTTGGTAATGAAGAGCTTATTATCGCATGTCCTACTTCATGATAAGCAACTATCTTCTTCTGCTTTTCGGAGATAACTCTCGATTTTCTAGCAGGTCCGGCTATAACCCTATCTATTGCTTCCTCAAAATCGTTCATCTTAATGACATTTCTACCATCTCTTGCGGCTAACAATGCTGCTTCGTTTACCAAATTTTCAAGATCAGCGCCAACAAATCCCGTTGTGCGTTTAGCAAGTACAGAGACATCAACATCTTTATCTATAGGTTTATTTCTTAAATGTATTTTCAATATAGCTTCTCTTCCTTTTACATCTGGTGGATCAACAACAACTTTCTTATCAAACCTTCCAGGTCTTAACAGTGCAGGATCAAGTATATCTGGCCTATTCGTTGCGGCCATTACTACAATAGCTTGATTAACGTCAAAACCATCCATTTCAACTAACAATTGGTTTAGGGTTTGTTCCCTTTCATCATGACCTCCGCCAAGACCTGCACCTCTATGCCTACCAACAGCGTCAATTTCATCTATAAAAACTATACAAGGAGAATTAGCCTTCGCTTGCTCAAATAAATCTCTTACCCTTGCCGCACCAACACCGACAAACAATTCAACAAAATCAGAACCACTTATGTGGAAGAAAGGAACGTTTGCTTCTCCAGCAACAGCACGTGCAAGTAATGTCTTACCAGTACCCGGAGGTCCAACGAGTAAAATACCTTTCGGCATTCTTGCCCCAATTTTTGTAAATTTTCCAGGATTTTTCAAAAACTCAACGGTTTCTTTGAGTTCTTCAACAGCCTCATCTACACCAGCTACATCCTTAAATGTTACTTTTATTTTATTAGGATTGACCTTCTCCGCCCTACTTTTTGTGAAGGTAAATGCCTGGTTATTTCCACGTCCAAGACCGCGAATTATAAACGCAAAAAGTAATAGAGTAACTATAAAAATCGCGATATTTCCAATAACATTTACCCAAAAACTGCTATCTGTAACTCTTTCACCTTGAATCACTATTCCATATTCAACAAGCTTGTTAATTGTCTCTATATCGTATCTAAACCAAGGAGCATAAACAGAATACGATCTTCCTTGCTTTGTCTTTATACTCAGATTACCATCATCTTTTATAACCACTTCAGCTATATCCGTTTCACTGTTACTGACTCGTTTTATAAAGTCACTGTAACTCATGTTAAGCTCTATTGCACCCTTAGAATTTATAAAACCTTCGTAAATCCAAAATAAAGAGAGTGCAATTAGTATTAGAAAAATTACCGATCCAATGTTACGATTCAAAATGAAAACCTCCTTTCGTTTTTATAAAAACACCAATATCATTTAGATAGCTTTTTGCTTCATACAAAAACGGTATGTAAATAACTTTACTATCTTGCTCGCTTTCGGATAAAAACACAAGCGGTATCAACTTTCTTAAAAACGTTGGAACTTTCCTCTCTGAAAATAATTCTTTAACTTTTTTACCACTCAACAACCTATCACCATCTCTCCAATTGCGAACCTTAAAACACACATTTGTATGCTCTTTTTTATTAATTATATCATACTTTGCAAATTTTATAAAGTAACCGTTTGCTTCTATTAGCTCAAACTCTTTGCTTCCATCAAAGCATACAATCTTTTCAAAAACCGGATAATTTACTATATCTCCCATCATACACCACCCATAAGAAATCTCAATTCCAAGTGCTCCCCAAAAAGATATTTTATAAGACGGTTTTCCAGAGCTTCTTGCTTTTTTAAATCGTTCAAGTTTTTCGTAATCTAATGGTTTACCAAATAACAACAAAGAATACCTTCTAATTTGTTCAATCTGAAGGTACTCATCATTTACCAGTTTAAAAATAAAATTGTTTCCGATTTTTTCAAGATTACTCTTATCAATACCAATAGCTCTATCTACATAACTATCAAGTTCCCAGATATTTTTTGCCAGCTTTAAATAAGCACTTTCAACAGAAGGATTAATCTCTTTTAAGAGGGGGACTATTTTGTGCCTTACAAAATTTCGGTTGTACTCAATATCAAAATTCGTCCTATCGATAACATACTCAAGTTTTCTTTCTTTGGCATATTCTTCTATCTCTTTACGTGTGAAAAAGATAAGTGGTCTTATAAATATACCATTTATAGGCTTTATAGCCGCCAAACCAAAAGGTCCAGTGCCTTTTATTTGCCTAAGTATTATTGTTTCTAAAAGATCGTTGGCGTTATGTGCCGTGGCTATAAAGCTGTATCCATTTTCTTTAGCAGTACGTTTCAGAAATTCATACCTTAAAATCCGTGCGCCTTCTTCTATTGATAACTTATTTTGCTCGCAATACATTTTTACATCAGCTTCACCTGGAAAAAATGGAATTCCCAATCCTTCACAAAATTTTTGAACAAAAATCACCTCATCATCCGCTTCAGTTCTCAACTTATGGTTGAAAGTAGCAACTCCAATGTTTATTAATAACTCGTCCTTTGCTCTGTTGAAAAGATCTAACATGACAATAGAATCTACTCCACCTGAGACCGCAAGGAGAACCGATGAACAATTAGGAACATACTCTCTTATAAAATTTACAAACTTTTTAAAAAATTCATCTTGTGTATCTAAAGCCAACGTCTCACATCCCATTAAAATTAAACTGACCATTCTTCGGATCAAATTGGAAAAATTTATCTGGTATATCGGTCAAGTAAAATTTAAAATAAATCTTATCAATATTATCAAAAATGTTCGGAGAATTTCTATTTTTAAAATCAATTCCAGCATTTAATCTCCAACAATGCAATGATTTATCAAAGTTGAATGAGAAATAATCAAATGACATTGTTGAGGGATTAAATGTAACGCTGAGTTTGATATTTGGGTCAAGATTCTTTAAGTCCATTTCTAATTTATAGGTATTTTTATTATCTGTATTATAAGATAGAACATATTTTTCGTTCTTTTTTTCCATTGCATATGTAAAATTCCACGTCGGAGTAGCTTCTTTTGAAGTTTTATTGTAATTTGCTCTCAGCGTTGCTGTATAATCAAAAAGATTAAAAGAACCTGAAGCAACAATGTTTTTTATATAATCGTTTTGTTGGTATATGGTAGCATTTAGATTACCATAATTTATGACATGTACATAATTGTCTAAAGACATCCCCGGTCTAATAATAAATTGCAAAGCGTACCTTAATGAGAATGGGGTGTAACGCATTTCAAGTGTGATGTTCTCATTACCAAGTTTGCGCAAAGTGTTATCATACGTTGTGGATAGAGAACCACCAATATTGAAATCTCCAATTGTTTGGTTGTACTTTACTGTCAAAGTATCAGGTAGCTGATTATTTTTTATCAAATCGATACTTCTTGACGTCGAAAGTGTAAGATTTGATGAGTTAGCTTCAAGTGTAAACTTTAATAAATTCCTATCTGTAGATGTTGGTTCATCGAGGTAATTGTAAACTTGCTCCCAAGAAAGCGAAGTTTTAAGTGGACCAATATTGTACATTCCTGTAACGTTATACTTATCAGATGCACCCAATGATTGCTTTGAAGTGTTATTAGAATAATTGTACACATTTTTCAGCGTGAAAGTATAGTTGAAATTTAGTGAAAAATTATCCAACTTCCAATTCCAAGGCAATTGGTATGTGTAAGTAATATTTCTGTTTTCGATGTTATTGTACACTGATCCATTTGCTGAAATGTTATAGTTAATAACTTTGTTCGCCAAACTAAAATTGTAAATAGTTTGATTAAAAGTTTTCCAATCTTTTTCCGGTTCGAATAAGTATCCATCGTATTGCATTCTATAAGTACTGTCAACGGAATTAACTTTCAAGCTATTTTCTGGAAGAATATCAAAAGATAAGTTCTTTATTCCACCATTTAAAACAATTAAAGTATCGGTTAGTTTTTTATCGTACATAATATAAGGTCTAAAATAGACATTTTGATTTTGATAGTTGAGACCAAGTTTGTGGTAAAAATTATTATCATTGATGTACGTGCCCTCAACGTATATAGGTCCATCGTATTTATAATAAATATTCCCCTTTGAATACCTGTAAATAAAAGGTGATAGCATAAGTTCAAAACTATCCTTGGATTGATTGTAAAATATTTTATCTGATTTACTCTGCGTGTTTTGAGTTTCAAATGTAACTCCTTCTGTTCCAAATGATAATTTTACTGCCCATTTATTTACAGCAAAATTGAATGACTGAGATACAACTAAAGTATTTCCGAATGTAATTGAAAAAGAGTATGGAGGAACACCATCAAGGTTCATTATATAAAGAGGATACGGGAAAATGGGAGCACCCAAAATTACTAAAAACGAATTTTTAGCAACTATGTACTTACTTTCAAGTACATATACATCTGAGGAAAGAATCATATAATGCGGTTCTTCCAAATTACAAGTGGTTAAATAGGAGTCTTCAAGTTGGGTCAATGTTGATGTAGCTTCATAATTTATTTCAGAACTGTAAACATAAACCGGGATTTTTTTGTTGTTATAGTTATAATTGTAGACAACCTTAGCTTTGACTATCAACACTCTTTCGCTTTCAAAATCGTATTTAAAACTTTTAGCAGTGTACACCATATCTTTATCGTAAAATTTTATTTCACCAGCAGCTTGTATTGTCTTTATCTTACCGTCAATAATTGTCGCTGTTGCTTCATCACAAAGAAGTTTGTAATTATCCCAAGAAAAAGAAACATCTCCTTTAAATTTAACAGCATCTTCTGAAAAATAGGCATCCAAAGAGTTAACTTTTACAAGACTTTCTGAAAAACCAACGGAATTAGTAAAACTGAAAAAAGCCGTTATTACTAGGACAAACAAAAACAATCTTGACAAAAATTCCCTCACTTTAAAAGCTATTGGAGTATCAACAAAAATATACATAATAACCCCCACAACGGAAAATACGATATTTGGGAGCCACGTTGCAAGCATCGGATCCATTAACCCTTCCTTTCCCATACCAGACAACCATGCGCCTGAACCTTGATACAGTACAATTGTAAGAAACGTAAGAATAATGCTCCAAGCCCTGCTAATAAAACCAAACAACAGTGAAACAGGAAGACCTATCAAAACTATAACCAAAGCTCCAAGAGCATTTGCGTAACGTTGGTTAAGTTCAACAATCAAATTCGAAGCATTTATACCTAATTTCTTGTACGTTTGAAGTTGTTCTCTTAGCTCTTTTGAAGTTTTATCCCTTGTAGTTTTGTAAGCCCTCAGCATTTCTTCAATTTCGCCCGCAACATCCAATTTCATTTCCTTAAATTGCATGTCTAATTTGAGAAATCCTGTCTCCAACTCCACTATATACATCGATCCATCTATTAAAAACCAACCGTCTTTCCTTTTTATAACTTTTTTAGCTGTAAGAATCTGCTCGTTTCCCTCTTCATTTCTAAATAAGACCACATCGTAAAGTTCGCCTTTAGCTTTGTTGTGTTCTTTAACATAAAAATAAACATCCTTTTCTAATTCTACAAGCATATTAGTCTTTACAACACTTTCGGGTGATTGAAATATATATTGATTGAGTATCTGTGAAGATTTGTAATTGGCGGTTGGAACAACGTAATCACCAAGCAACCAGGAGAAAAAGCCTAAGATTAGTGCAAGAATGATAAACGGTGTAACTAAATGCTTAGCCGAAACACCGTGAACCAATAAAGCAGTAATTTCTCTGTTGTTGTACATATCGCTTATAACCCAGAATATTGAAAAAAGTACCCCAACAGGGATACCGAGAAATGTAAAGTAAGGTATGTTGTACATTACAAATAGTAGTAATTTATCTATTCCAACTCTATTTCTAATTATGTAATCTGAAATTTGATAAAGCCATTCTACGCTGACAAACACAATAAAACCAGCGAGTCCCATAAAAAATGGTTTCAATGCTTGCTTTAAAACATATCTTGTCAGAGTCTTCAACCTATTCACCCCAATGTATATTTTTATTTTTCAATTTTCACTTTTAAAGTTATCAACAGAAAATTGTTGTAATTCGTCATGGTGGCATGTGTAATAATCACCGGTCAAAATGTAAAAAGTAATCTCTATAATCTGAACAGCAAAATCTGAAATTTCTTCTAAGACTTTTGAAATATCTAGCAAAATTAAACCTCTCTTGATCAACCTTGGATTATTTTGTATGATTGTTGTTATATCTTCTTGGAATTTTTCAAACATTTTATCCATGACCTCATCTTGGTTACATATTCCATAAGCACCCTCGGTATTCTGATCAACATATATTCTCAATGCTTTTCTTAGCATTTTCTGAGCGAATGAAAACATTTCAGGAAGCATGATGCTTTGATTAAGCTCCGGCTCTTTTACCAAATTTTCTATATCCTCAGCGATGTCTTTAAGCCTTGAACTTATATCCAACAGTACTTTTGCGACAAGTACACTTCCAAAAATAAATCTCAGTTCGTAACCGCTTGGGTTAGATGTCCCAACAATTGTTTGAGAAAAATTTAGTATATTTAGGTACTCTTCATATATATCCCAATACTGATTTTTAACTTTTTTCGCTAATTCCAGATTGCGTTCTTTAAAAGCTTCCATTGTTAATCTAAGGAGATCTTCAACGTACCATGCCTCTTTTGTTAAAATTTTTTTCATTTCATTAATGTTAGTTTCAATAAGCCATTTCACATCGTTCACCTTCTTGATTGATTTTCACAAACCATTTTTCAGTATTTTTCTTCCGTAACCTATCTTTTCTTTTATCGAAGTGGAAAAGTCGTATGATTTTGGCCTTAAAATAATCACAGTTCTATTACACTTTTTGATTCTAAACTCATTTGTCTGCTCAACTAAATCCCCGTCTACTATCAAATTTGCAACTTCACTTGATCTTACTGCAATCCTTTCGTTACTTGGAATTACAAGACTCCTATTTGCTAAAAATTGTGGTGCCATAGGTGTAATTTCAAACGCCTCAACATTTGGAAGCATAATAGGCCCACCAAGTGCGAGAGCATATGCTGAAGAACCCGTTGGAGTACTTATAACCAATCCATCAGCGTGATAATAAAACGTACCGTCTGTAATTTTTACATCCAAATCAAGAATTTTTTGAGATACATCTTTTTGAATGACAGCATCATTTATTGCAAAATAAGTTCCTTTCTTTGTTTCAATTCGAAGAGTCCAGCGTTTGTCTTCAATAAAATTCCAATCTTTCAAATCTTGAATAAGTTTGTCAATTTCGTTAAGCAAGTATCCTGAGAAAAATCCTAATCTCCCTGCTTTTACACCTATAACGGGAGTATTTACTTTCTTTAAAGTCCTTAAAACCGTACCATCACCGCCAACAACGATGTTCACATCAACGGAAAACTTCTCCTCGTCAAAATCCAAAGAGGAATCCGTAAAGTGTTTTACTTCAAAATTTTTTACAATATTTTCAAGAACAAACTTCGCTGCTTCTACGTAATCTACGCGATAAAAAATACCTAACTTAATCATTTATTTCAATCTCCAACCTAAATCTATAAGTGATTGAGCCATGAATTGGTCTAGGAAAATCAAAATAAGAATTGCGATCAAAGGGGTTATGTCTATATAGCCTATCGGGGGTATATATTTTCTGATAGGTCTTTCCACAATTTCAGCTATATCCCTCAATATATGATAAAATTTGAAAGAATACATATTAGGTATCCAACTCAATATCGCGGTAATAATTATAACAGTCATTTCAAAATTCAAAAATATTCTCAAAACATAACCCATCGCATAGAAAAGATTACCAAGTATAAACACATTATTTCCCCCTTTCACCAAATATCGCAGTACCTATTCTAACTATCGTACTTCCTTCTTCAACTGCCACTTCAAAATCGTTACTCATACCCATAGATAGTTCTTTCAAATTCGGAAATCTCTTTGAGATACCATCTCTAATTTCACGCAACATCCTAAAATATTTCCTTGTAGATTCCGGTTCAACAAATGGAGCCATCGTCATAAGTCCAATAACTTGGACGTTTTTAAACTTTTCAGATTCCTTCAATAGATCTTCAATATTATTTGGACTAATACCACCTTTTGTTTCTTCACCTGAAACATTAACTTCTATCAAAATTTTTTGAATTTTTCCCATTTTCGAAGCTATTTTGTTGATTTCCTCAATTTCGTTTATCCTATAAACTGAATGAATGAGATAAGCAACAGGAACTATGTATTTCAATTTATTTGTTTGAATACGCCCTATGTAATGCCATTCAATGTCTGGAAAATTTAATTGCTCAGATTTATCACGAAGTTCTTGCGCGTAATTTTCACCAAAAATTCTTAACCCAACATCGTAAGCAGTTTTTATAATCTCAACAGGATGAGTCTTTGTAACAGCGACTATCTTTATTTCATCTGGCTTTCTGCCAACTTTCAGTGCATGTTCCGAAATTTTATTCATGACGTATTCGTAATTTTTCTTTATCATTGAATAACTATTCAATATTTCCGAATCCATCAAACAACCCTCCAGGTAGAGTGTTATAACCTAAGTATTTATAAGCCTTTTCAGTAGCAATCCTTCCGCGTGCTCCCCTTGCAATGAAACCACTTTGCACTAAAAAAGGTTCATAAACTTCTGAGATTGTGTCTTCAGTTATACCAAGAGAAGCTGCTAAAGATTTCAATCCGACAGGACCACCTTTGTAAATTTCTATAATTGTCTTCAATATTTTTCTATCCATTTCATCAAGCCCAAACTCGTCGACACCCAATAATCTCATAACTTCCTCAACTATATTGAGTGTTATATTTTCTGAGCCACGTACTGTACTCAAGTCACGAACTCTCTTGAGTAACCTTATAGCAATCCTTGGAGTCCCTCTCGACCTTTTTGCAATAGAAAGGGCTGCGTCATCATCAATTAAAGTACCCATAACTTCGGCTGCCCGAGTTATTATCATCTTAAGTTCTTCTTGAGTATAGAAATTCATTTCGAAAATCATACCAAATCTATTTCTTAAAGGGGAGGTTAAAAGCCCGCTTCTTGTTGTAGCACCTATCAATGTAAAAGGTTGTAATTCCACTCTTATTGACCTTGCCGCTGGTCCTTTACCTATCATTATATCAACTTGAAAATCTTCCATCGCAGAGTACAAGATTTCTTCGACATTCCTGTTCATCCTATGTATTTCATCTATAAATAACACATCACCTGCTTCAAGGTTTGTCAATATCGCAGCTAAGTCACCTTGTTTTTCTAATATTGGTCCGCTTGTAACGTGTATATTTGCATTTAGCTCATTCGCTATTATAGTTGCAAGTGTTGTTTTACCAAGTCCTGGAGGGCCAGCAAGTAAAATATGGTCAAGCTGTTCGCCACGCATCTTAGAAGCTTGGATAGCAAGCTTCAACCTTTCCTTTATATTCTCTTGACCTATATATTCAGAAAGAAATTTAGGTCTTAAGGAATAACTATCGTAACCAGTCCTCTCCGGTGAGACTATCCTTTCACTACCGTATTCATTTATTTTTTCCAAGATTTAACACCTCTGCTTCCAACGGTACATTAATTCTTAAACCTTCTCGTCCCAAATTAATCCTTACCTTTGCAAAGCCTTGTATTTTAAAACTTTCAGTGTTCATATTTTTTAAATTTTTATTGAAAATTTCAACGGATGAGAAAACAATGCTTAAGCTATAAAGATCTTCATCTATCTTTGCTGGTTCACCATTCCACAAGCCTATAATATTCCATGCACTATCGTAAACTTTTAATTGTACAAGTTCAATTTCTTTCTCAATAGCAATTTTTTTATTTTGGCTTGGAGCATTGATTTTCAAATTAGCATTTATAATAAGATTTATTCCTTTTATTTGAGTTTCCGTGATTTCAAAATTAATCTTCAAATCACTAACAACAAAAAATGCCCTTTTCAGGTTAAAAAGGGATATAGATAAAAGAAACATTGCAATTAAACTTACCACGATAAGCCAAAACGTAGTATTCAAAAATAATTTTTTCATGACTTAAACCTCATTTACATATTACTTTGCAAAAATATTATACCACAAAGTTTAACCTTTTCTATGCATGTATCATCAAAGATTGTTCTAACAAAAATTCGGTTTGTTTTTTTATTTTTTGTATTGACAAAATATGTTATACGTATCATAATTATGCATATAACTATTATACGTATAACTATTTACAAAACATCAGAAATAATGTGCAGAGAGGAGTGATAAGTTGTTTACAGATAATAAAAAAGGTATTGTTTATCATGTAAGTACTTTGCAAAAGAGAATTTTCAAAATTATCCATGAACAAGTCTCAAAAGAATTCGGTATACACCCCGGTCAAGTCCCGATGCTGTTTATAATCGAAAAAAAACCAGGCATAAGCCAAAAAGAGATAGCAGACGCACTAAACATCGAACCGGGAACCGTTGCGGTTATGCTCAAGCGTATGGAAAAAAGTGGTCTGATATTAAGAACAACAGACGAAAGAGATAGAAGGGTTTTAAGAGTTCACTTAACTCAAAAGGCAAAAGACGCGCTTTTTTATATAAAAGATGTCTTAGCTAATTTGGAAAGTAAAATACTTTCAACACTTCAAGAAAGTGAGCAAGAAATGTTCTTGAAAGTAATTGAAAAAATAAACAAAAAGTTAGATGAAGAATTCCCACTAAAGGAGCGTGAAGTCAAATGCTGAGCAAGTATCTCAAAAAGTATTGGTTTCTAATAACCTTAACAATTTTATTAGTAGCTATTCAAGCAATAATTTCTTTATATTTGCCTGATTTGATGTCTGATATAGTTGATAAAGGTATAACAAAAGGTGATACTGATTATATCTGGCGTGTTGGCGGCAAGATGTTACTTGTCTCGTTTATAAGTGTTATTGCAGCGGTACTTGCCAGTTATTCGTCTTCCATAGTTAGTATGGGACTTGGAAAGGATTTGAGAGAAGCAATCTTCAAGAAAGTAACATCTTTCTCCTTGGAGGATATGAATAAATTCAGTACATCATCTTTGATTACCAGGACAACAAACGACGTTACACAGATTCAACAAGCCACAATTATGATTTTGCGTATGGTTGTTATGGCACCTGTAATGGCGGTTGGCGGAATATTCATGGCTATCCAAAAAGACGCTAAGCTCACAAGTATTTTGCTTGTTTCAGTTCCCGTAATGCTTTTAGGACTTGGAATCATAGCTTGGATAGTTGCGCCATTGTTCAAGAGTATGCAAAAAAAGATAGATAAACTCAATTTAGTTGTTAGAGAACGCGTTACAGGCATAAGGGTTATAAGGGCATTCAATAAAGAAGATTACGAAAAAGGAAGGTTTAGCGAAGCTAACAACGATCTGACGCGAACAGCTTTAATCGTAAATAGGATCTCTTCCGTACTATTTCCATACATGATGATAGTTATGAACTTTACAACAATTGCCATCATATGGTTTGGTGCTAAACAAATCGACGCTGGTACATTACAAGTTGGTCAGATGATGGCTGTTATGCAATATGTTATGCAGATTATGTTCTCTTTTATAATGATTTCGGTTATTTTTATCTTTTTACCAAGGGCAAGTGTTTCAAATCAGAGAATTAAAGAAGTACTTACGACTGAAACAAAAATCAAGGAATCAGAGAATGCAATTAAAGTAAAATCATCTCCAACTTGGTTTGAAGATATAAACAATAACTTCAAAGGTATCGTAGAATTCGATAATGTTACATTTAAATACCCCGGTGCAGCGGAACCGGTTTTGAAAAACATTTCGTTTAAAGCCTTGCCCGGAAAAATTACCGCTATAATCGGTTCAACCGGTTCGGGAAAATCCACTTTATTAAATTTAATAACAAGGTTTTACGATGTTACTTCAGGTAGTGTTAAGATAGACGATATTGATATTAGAGAAATCCCATTTGAGATTATGAGAAAAAATATAGGTTACGCGACACAAAAAGCCTTTATATTTTCAGGGACGATAAGGGAGAATATAAGATTTGGTAGAGAATGGATAACTAATGACATGGTTGAAAATGCTGCCGATATATCGCAAGTTCTGGAGTTTGCCTCAAAGTATCCAGAAGGTCTAGATTACCAAATTGATCAAGCAGGTCTAAACCTATCAGGTGGTCAGAAACAGAGAATTTCGATAGCGCGTGCAATTGCAGGTAAACCTAGGATATACCTTTTCGATGACACGTTTAGCGCCCTTGATTTTAAAACAGACGCAAAGGTTCGAACAAGGCTCTTTAAAGAAACAAAAGATGCAACAGTTATCATTGTTGCTCAACGTGTTGCAACTATAATGCATGCAGACCAAATAATTGTTTTGAAAGATGGAGAAATTGCTGGAATCGGAACTCACGAAGAATTAATGAAAACAAGTGAAGTTTATCAAGACATAGTTTACTCGCAACTTTCCAAAGAAGAAATCCAGTGAGGTGATAGAATATGGAAAAAAGAGAACAAACACAAAAACAAAGACTACCAAGACCAATGGGACCTGGAGCTGGAGGACCAGCATTTGCAAGAGGTGGCGAAAAACCAAAAGATTTCAAAAAAACCCTGAAAAAGCTTATGACTTACCTAAGACCTCACCAATATGCGATTATAGCTGTATTTGTAATAACAATAATTGCAACAGTTCTCACAATAAAAGCACCGAAAATTTTAGGAGAAGCAACAACAGAAATATTCCGAGTCATTATGTTAAGAAAAACACCATTCTCCGGATTCCTTAACACATCTATGGACTTCGATAAGATATTTAGAATTCTTTTGAACGTTGCTCTACTTTACGGAATATCTGCGTTGTTAAACTTTTCCCAAGGTTACATGATGGCAGGTATTACACAAAAAATAGTAAAGAAAATGAGGGAAGATATAAATGATAAATTGAAAAGACTCCCCCTAAGTTTTTACGACCACAGGTCACACGGTGATATCATCAGTAGGATCACCAATGATATTGATTTGATAAGTAACACGTTGCAGCAGAGTTTAACACAATTTATCTCTGGTATAGTAACAATTGTGGGTATAACATATATGATGCTAACTATAAATGTCAAACTCACACTTTTAACGTTAATAACATTGCCATTAAGTGCTATAGCAACGATAGTTATAGCAAAATATTCACAAAAGTACTTTGCAGCGCAACAAAAATTACTGGGAAAACTCACAGGACAAGTTGAAGAAGTTTATGGAGGACACATAGTTGTAAAAGCTTATGGAAGAGAAAAAGATGAGCTTGAGAAATTCACATATGTAAATACCGAATTATACAAGGAAAGTAAAAAAGCACAATTTTTAACAGGTATAATAATGCCAATGATGAATTTTATCGGTAACCTTGGCTATATAATTGTTGCAGTTGGCGGTGGTGTATTGGTAACTAAGAAAGCCATTACAATTGGTGATGTTCAGGCATTTATACAGTACTCAAGACAATTCAACCAACCGATAATCCAAATCTCAAACATAGTAAATATGATCCAATCAACCTTGGCAGCTTCGGAAAGAGTCTTTGAAATATTAGAAGAAAATGAAGAAGTTCCAGATAAAGAAACAGCTGTAGAACTGGATAAAGTTGACGGAAACGTGAAGTTTGAAAGTGTGAAATTTAGCTATTATCCTGAAAAACCGCTGATCGAGAATTTAAACATCGATATTAAGAGCGGTCAGATGGTCGCTATAGTTGGTCCGACAGGCGCAGGAAAGACAACACTTGTAAACTTGCTCATGAGATTTTACGAGATTCAAGGTGGAAGTATAAGAGTAGATGGAATAGATATACGCGATATTAAAAGATACAACCTCAGAAAACACTTTGGAATGGTTTTGCAAGACACTTGGTTATTCTCTGGTACAATAAAAGACAATATCGCTTATGGTAAAACAAATGCGACAGAAGAAGAAATAATAAAAGCAGCAAAGATGGCTCATGTGCATCATTTCATAATGGCATTACCAGACGGGTACAACACAACCATAGGCGAAGACTCAACAAATATCTCGCAAGGTGAAAAACAACTCATAACGATTGCAAGAGCATTTTTAGCTGATCCAAGTATACTAATACTTGATGAAGCTACAAGCAACGTTGATACACTTACGGAAGTATATATCCAAAAAGCAATGAACGATTTACTAAAAGGAAGAACAGCCTTTGTTGTCGCACATAGACTTTCAACTATCAGAAATGCAGATATAATTCTTGTCATGAACGAAGGTAAAATTATAGAAATGGGCAAACATGAGGAATTGCTTGAAAAAGGAGGATTTTACGCGGATATGTACAGAAGTCAGTTCCTTGGTGCGTTAGTCGATGCATAAATTAAATGAGAATACTCAATCTAAAAAAATTAACCAAATAAAACTCTTAGCCTGCTCTTTTATCGAGCAGGCTTTTTTTGATAATCTTTAAGAATATGTACTTTTTGAAAAAACTTGCATTTCATGATTGATTTATGTTATAATAATGTGGTAAAATGGTAATAGAAAACAATGTTAGCCTCATCATAAATATCATTAATCAGTTCTAAACATTATTAAATCCGTTTTTTGAAGGCTAGGTGATTCGATGAAAAAGGAAGAAATGATGGCGATAATTGAAGAAAGAATAAAAAATTGTCAAAGCTGCCCTTTGCATTTACTTAGAAAAAATACAGTTCCTGGTGAAGGAAATATATATTCACCTATAATGTTTGTTGGTGAAGGGCCTGGCGAAGAAGAAGACAATCAAGGCAGACCATTTGTTGGTAAAGCCGGACAACTTCTTACAAAGATTATAGAATCAGTTAATATAAAACGTGAGGATGTGTATATTACCAACGTTGTTAAATGTAGACCACCAAATAATCGTGTCCCGACAAACCTAGAAATTCAATCATGTTCTCATTATTTGACAGCTCAAATAGAGATAATTAACCCACGTATGATAATACCGCTTGGTAGTACAGCTGCAACGTTTTTCTTAGGAAAAGAAGAACCAATAACAAAAATTCGTGGGAAAAAATTCACTTGGAAAGGTGATATCATAATTTTTCCCATGTTCCACCCAAGCTATCTTTTAAGAAACCCGTCTAAAGAAAAAGGAAGCCCAAAAGATTTAACTTGGCAAGATATAAAAGAAGTTAGAAGATATTACGATCAGTTTATGGAAGAAATTACTGGTAAAATTAATAGATAATTAATAAGTAAGGAGGAAATTACGTGAAAAACGATTTTAAGCATGAAACAAAGCTTACACCAACAGTTATGAGTTACATCTCAGCAATTTACTCGCTCATAGAGAAAGAAGGCGTTGCAAGGATTTCTGATATAGCGAAAATGAAAGGCGTATCCTACGCAAGCGCAACTAACGCTGTTAAAAAGCTTGCAGAACTTGGTGTTGTCGAACATAAAAGGTATGGTTTTGTCAAATTAACTCTAAGAGGTTTAAAAATTGCTCAAATGCTAAAATCTGGTGAATCCAGAATAAAATATTTCTTCATATATGTTGTTGGAATACCAGAAAAAAAAGCAGAGCAAATAGCAAGCCTTATGGTATACGACTTAGACGCGGATACAAGAAGAAAATTGAGAAAGTTTTATTCAATTTTAATTGATTTTACAAAAGAAAAAGCAGAAGAGCTTGAGAAATTCATAAAAGAACAAAGAATGAATATGGAAATACCTGAGGAAGTATATAAGCTCAAAGAAAAAATAAAGGAGGATGAAGTTGATGAGTAAAGTTTTAGTAACAGGTGGAGCTGGTTTTATTGGTTCGCATCTAACTGACAAACTTGTTGAATTAGGTCACGATGTTGTTGTTATCGACAACCTTTCAACAGGAAAAAGAGAAAATGTTAATCCTAAAGCAAAGTTCGTAGAAATGGATATTTACGATGGTCAAAAAGTTAATGAGTTATTTGCGAACGAAAAATTTGAATACGTTTTTCATTTGGCGGCTCAAGCAAGTGTAGCTATTTCTGTCAAAGATCCAGTAAAAGATGCTAACTGGAACATAATAGGAAGTATAAATCTAATAAAAGCATCTATAGAAAATGGTGTAAATAAGTTTATTTTCTCTTCAACCGGTGGAGCAATTTACGGAGAAGATGTAAAGGTATTTCCTACGCCAGAAAGTGTATTTCCACAACCAATGTCACCGTATGGAATAGCAAAATTTTCAGTTGAAAATTATTTAAGATTCTTTAGCAAAGAATTTGGTCTTAAATATACAGTTCTCAGATACGGTAATGTCTACGGTCCTCGCCAAGATCCATACGGTGAGGCTGGTGTTGTTGCCATATTCACGTCAAGGATGCTTAAAAATGAAGACTGCACAATTTTCGGTGACGGCGAATACACAAGAGATTACGTTTACGTTGAAGATGTTGTAGATGCGAATATAAAAGCTATGGAAAAAGGTGATGGGCTCGTTATAAACATCGGTACAGCAACAGGGACAACGACAAATGAGCTATTCAAATTGTTAAAGAAATTGACCGGTTATAAAAAAGAACCAGTATATGGTCCACATAGGAAAGGGGATATTAGAAAAAGTTTGCTGTGCTACAATAGGGCTTGGATAGAATTAAAATGGGAACCTAAGCATTCTCTCGAAGAGGGGTTGAGGAAAACTGTCGAATGGTTTAAGCGAAATACTCAGGCCTGATTCTTTTGAAAATTTTATCGGTCAAGAGCACCTTCTCGGTGAAGGTGCTCTTTTGCGTATTTCCATTGAGACAAATAATCTTTTCTCCGCTATCCTTGCCGGTCCTCCAGGCACAGGCAAGACATCTGTTTTGAACCTTATTAAGAAGTACACAGATTACGAAATTGTCCAATTAAATGCTGCGTTTACCTCCGTAGAAGACATCAAAAAATGGGAAAAATACGCGTACAATATGAAAGGGATTAAGAATATCCTATTGTTTATAGACGAAATTCACCGATTTAACAAAAAGCAGCAAGATGTATTCTTACCAGGAGTGGAAACGGGTATATACACGCTCTATGGCACAACCACAGAAAGCCCACAACACGTACTTAACCCAGCTCTTCTTTCAAGGTGTAGAGTATTAAGATTTAAAAAACTTTCCGAAAAAGATCTTCGAATAATTTTGGAAAAAGCGATATCTTACGTTGGAATGGAAGTAACTGAGAATGTTAAAGATATGATAATAAGGTCATCAAACGGCGATGCAAGGTTTTTAATAAATACTTACGAAATACTATCAAACATTGCAAAAACAATTGGTAAAAATTTAATAGACGAAGAGATATTTAAAATGTACACTGCGGATGAGCTAACAAAATACACAGATACCGAACATTACAATCTGGCTTCGGCGTTTATAAAAAGTATAAGAGGTAGTGATCCAGATGCTGCGCTTTATTACATGGCAAGAATGATAAATGGTGGGGAAGACCCAAGGTTCATTGCAAGAAGGCTTGTTATCCTTGCAAGTGAAGATATTGGGCTCGCCGATCCATTTGCGTTAGTTTTGGCAACTGCTACTATGCAGGCGGTAGAAAGCGTAGGATTACCAGAATGCATTTTAAACCTTTCTGAATGTGTTATATACCTTTCGCTTGCTCCGAAAAGCAACTCAAGCTATGAAGCGATAAACAAAGCCCAACAAATTGCTCAAAAAACGATGAATTTGAATGTTCCAAAGCATCTATTAAATATCGAAGGTAGTGGATACAAATATCCACATTCGTATGGAGGATTCGTAAAACAAAGTTATTTACCAAAAGAAATAAAAGAGAGGTTTTATTATCCAAAAAATATAGCAAAAGAATCTAAAATTGCTGAAATATATCGAAAACTTTGGCCAGAAAGATTCAATGACATTTAATATCTGCACAAACATTGTTTGGAGGTGAAAATGTGATAAAAATTGGTAAAAAACCTGTGGAAATTGAATTTGTAGTTGGGGATATCACAACCCAAAACATTGATGCAATAGTTAACGCAGCTAACTCATATCTTAGTCACGGTGGAGGAGTTGCTGGTGTAATATCTCGGAAAGGTGGTCCAACGATCCAAAAAGAAAGTGATGAATACGTGAAAAAGTATGGTCCTGTTGAGCCTGGCGGAGTAGCTGTAACTGGGGCTGGAAACTTATCTGCAAAATATGTTTTACACACCGTTGGGCCTATCGGTGATAAACCGCAAAACGATGATATTATAGTTAAATGCTTTATAAATATAATAAAAAAGTCCGACGAACTTGGCATTAAAACGATTGCAATACCATTCGTCGGAACAGGAATATTCGGTTATCCACTAGAAAGATTTATAGAAAACGTTACAAAAGTCTTAATTAATTACTTAAAAGACTATGAAGGCACATTACAAAAAATCATTTTCTGTGATATAGACGGTTATAAAGTAAACAAATTTGAAGAATACTTTTTGGCGAAATTCAAAGATAAAGGTTAAGGAAATTCAACATTAGAACTTCCAAACACCGAGTTTTAATTTAATATTTACCATTTGCCCAGCTCTATTAACAGTTACAGTTATCTCGTCGTTTATCTTCTTATTTGCAACTATTTTCGTAACATCATCTGGATTTTTAATCGACTTTTGGTCAATAGAAGTTATCACATCGCCAACTTTCAAACCTGCAATTTGAGCGGGTGATCCTTCCTCAACATAAGCAACGTAAAGGCCATCAGCTTTAACTCCATATGTACTTTTCACTTTATCATTTACAACAAACCATGTAACTCCCATAAGTTTGTTATCCATTGGTTTGTTGATGACAGAAAATATCGAATCTGCCTCAACAACAACTCTAAATGTAAAATCACTCCTTGCCTCAGATGGACTAACTGGAACTCTATCGGTAATTCTATTTGCTATAGCTCCAACTCTTCCAACAACTAAAGTTCCTGAAGTATTTATTGGATTTTCGTTGGGTAAATTTTTATAAGCATCCTTACTATAATAATCCATACAATATTCTATTGGATACCCAAACATATTTACAACTCCATAGGGTGAAACATCTACATCTTCAAATGCTTTAACGCTGTATTCTTTTTTTCCGTCATTAAATTTCGTAGCCTTACCATTTCCCCATGGATAAATTCTTCCATCTGTTCCTCTTGCAGCTTTTTCCCACTGAGCCTCAGTCGGTAATTTGTAACCAGCCCAGTCACAATAAGCCTTTGCAGAGATCCAGTTTATGTTAGTTATAGGAAAGTCATAAAAGCTTTTGTTTGCTGTATAACCTACCGTAAATTTAGAACCAAGAAAATCTATCGTCACGGGAGTAATATTTTTCCCAGAAAGAACTTTTGAACTCTTACCTGCTCTAAGAAAATCAAGATATTGCTTTACTGTAATTGGGTATTTTGATATATAAAACCCAGAAATATAAACATTTCTTGCCGGCAATTCATCTTCTTCAACTTTCCCCCAAGAAGTATCTGCACCCATTTTAAAAGTACCGCCTGGTATAAATACAAAAGTTACACCTGTTCTTGGATCAACAATTTCTTGTGGATAAACTTTTATAACTTTCACTTCTTTATTGTTAACTTTTAACGGAGTTTTAACTACCATAGAAGCTACTCCATCTTTGTCATAGATAACTTCTGATGAGGTTTGAAGTTTTTCATAGCCTGGTTTATAAGTTGTAAAAACAACTTCAGAAAGTTTAACTTTCAATTTACCCCATTCGCCTGAAACTTCTAAATCATTTTCATCAACTTTTGTAACCTTTCCATACAACCGTCTTCCATTCTTTAGAATTAACAATTCATATCCATTTGCATTGCTAATAGGTATGTACAAATTCTCAACAAAAACTTTTTCAATGTAGATTTCATTTCCCTGATTATCAGAAATGATAATATATTTATCATCTGAAGATAATTTTTGACCAGTGAAAACGTCTCCAGAAGAAAGAAATACAGTGTATATATTTGATAAACTTAAATCGATATTAAGAGCATCGAGAACAGGTAAACTTTGAAATTCAACTCTTTCAAATGATAGATAGTCAATATCATTCGTTCTCACCAATCTCATTTTTCCAAAATTTGTTTTAATTATTATATAATTACCGTTTATATCAGTTACATAACCTCTAATTTTTTTCCCTGAGAGCGACACAAAACCATCTTCCGGCTGAATGGAAAAATTAAAAATAACAAACTTTACTTGATCAATAATTGCAAATATTCGTCCCAATGATGTATCAAAAACAATATAATTCTCAAATAATTCAACAAGTTTTCCATCAATGGAATCACCTGATTTATAAACCAGTTGCTCAGAAAATGCAAATGAGTTCATTAACACTATAAAAACTAAAATTTTAAACAAAACAGAAAATCTCATTTTTAATTCCTCCCAATATCGATATTAATTAATTTTATTATATCACATAAAAACCAAAAAATTGCTTTACCTATTTAAAGTTTTTGTGGTAAAATTATTATGTAATTTGACCAAAATTAACTAATTTTACAAATTATAACCTTTGTTTCAAAAAATAGAAACTAATTTACATGGGTGACAATAAATGAAAAGATATAACGTAATATTATTTATCTATATTGTATTCTTTATTTTTTGGATTGCTTTATTTATTTCGCAAAAACATACACTCGCTCTTAAGGGTGAAAATTTTTATTGGTTCTCAATATATTATAAAAAGAGAGTTTGGTTTGTTGATAAAAACGCAAAAATTTACAATGTTCTCCCTGAAGATGACCTCAATTCATCATTTTTTGTCACAGGACTTGATATAGACGAAGAAAATGGCACAGTAAGTGCCAGCTTAATTTCTTTAATACCAAAAGATATTCCAGATATCGTTTTTGAAATCAACTTAAAAGAAAAATATATTTCAACTGTAAATTCATCTATAATATATCTTACGAATATTGAAGATGTAGAAAATTGTATAAATGTATTGAAAACTATCGGTGAATATCTTGATAGTGGAAAGCGTTTTATATTCAAAAATGGGAAATTATATTCAATATAATACTTAATATAAAGGGGTGACAGTATGCCAAAAAGTCACGAGATTGTTTCTATCGATATTGGAAATGAAAGTATAAAAGCTATAGTAGTAGACTATTCTGAAGGTTACGGAAACGTGGTTGCTTTTTCCAATGTAAAAACAAGGGGCATAGAGAACGGGGAAATTAAAGACGTTGTTTCACTTAATGAATCAATGTTGCAAATTATTGAAGATCTCGAGGAACAAATCGGAAAAGAGCTTAAAGGAGATTTTCTTATTTCATCAAGTTGTGGAGACTTTACTTTGTCAGAGGTTACTGAAGAATTGCTACTAAATGAAAAGGAAGAAGGATATATATCAGAAGAACACGTATCAAAGTTAACAGAAAACCTTTTCGCTGATATTTCCCCAGCAAATGAAAAAAATTCTTTGCATCTTTTTGTAAAAAGGTATGTATTAGATGATAAGAAAATTGTTGTTAATCCAATAGGAATGAAAGCAAGAAAGCTTTCAGCTGTTTATACTACGGTAATGGGTTCTGAACGATATAGAAATGTCGTAGAATACGCAACAAAAGACATAATCGGCGATGCTGAATATTATATTTCACCAATTTCGAGTGCTGAAGCTGTGCTTTCCAATGTTGAAAAAGATAGAGGAATATTGCATGTAGACCTTGGTTACAATTCAACTATTGTAACAATGTACCATGCGAATACACCTTTAGAGATGGAAAGAATAGAAATTTCAATGAAAAATGTGATAAAAGACATAGCCATTGTACTTAAAACCTCGTTACAAGAAGCTGAAAGGTTACTTAGAACATATGGAGTTGCGATGTATCTGGACGTTGAACCGCTAGCCATCGAATACAAAGGTTTAGATGGGAGAAGTATACAAAGAACCGATAAAGAATATCTTTCAAGGATAATTTACGCAAGGCTCAGGGAGATTTTTATGAAAGTCAAGAAGCTATATAAAGATTACACCTTGAAATATCCAGAATTTTCAAATGTGGGTATTCCCGGTGGAATTGTCCTTACCGGTGGAGGTGCAGCATTACAAAGGATTGAAGCTCTTGCTAGCGATGTCTTCAGATGTCCAGTAAGAATAGGTAGCTTATTCGACCAAGAAAAGTTCAAATGTGAAGTAGATGAATCAGTTGTATTTTCTCCTCTTTATACGGCAGCTTTTGGGAATATAATTGTTTATGAAAGAGAACAAAATTTGTACGCTCCCATTACAGGTGAAAAATCCAAGCAAGCTGGAAAAGGTATCTTTAAAAAGATTTCAGATGCCTTTAGTAAAATATTCGGTTGATACCTTACACTGAGGAGGGAAGAATAATGCCATTCATGATAGAAAAGGAAGGAAAATATCCAACTAATAGTGAGAGAATACCAGGTGTTCCTGTTCTTAAAGTGGTGGGGGTAGGTGGAGCAGGTTGCAATGCAATAAACAGAATGGCTGAGATTGGATTGCGTGGAGTTACATTAATCGCTGTAAATACGGATGCGCAGGTTTTAGAAGTTAGCAAAGCTGATGTCGTTGTTCAGATAGGTGAAAAACTCACCAAAGGTTTAGGTGCTGGAGGAAATCCAAAGGTAGGAGAAGAAGCTGCATTAGAAGATAGGAAAAAGCTCGAAGAAATATTGCATGGTACCGATATGCTTTTCATAACTGCCGGCTTTGGTGGTGGAACTGGTACAGGTGCTGCACCTGTAATTGCTGAAATTGCAAAAACAATGGGAATATTAACCGTGGCAATTGTAACTTTACCATTCTTTTTTGAAGGCACTCCAAGATGGAATGCTGCGCTTGAAGGAATCAAAAAAATAACTGGAAAAGTTGACACACTTATTAAAATAAGCAATAACAAATTACTTGAACAACTGTCACCCTCAACAACCATTGTAGATGCGTTTGCGACAGCTGACGAGATACTTAATCAAGGTGTGCGCGGAATTTCTGATCTTATAATGAAGAGAGGGTACATTAATCTTGACTTTGCCGATGTTGATTCAGTTATGAGAAATGCTGGAAACGCAATGTTGGGAATCGGATTAGGTAAAGGTGAAAAACGCGTTTATGATGCTGCTCGAAAAGCTTTAGATAGTAAGTTCCTTGATTACCCAATTGAAAATGCGCGGTCCATAATCCTAAACATATCAGCACCTCGTAACGCAACTTTACAAGAGATGCAGGAAGCAGCTATGATCGTCAAACAAACTTGTAGTGAAGATGCAGATATGAAATTTGGTATGGTCATAGATGACGAACTTGCAGATGATGAAATGCGTGTAACAGTAATTGCTACACGCTTTGATGTCGAAGATAAGTTTACAAAATCTGAAGAAGATATACCCGCAATTTACAAATTTGGTCTTGAATATAAAGGAAAAACAAAGGAATAGAGGTGATAATTTTGGAAAAGGAAGTTAAACCAAAAAAACTTGGTGATGTTTTAATAGAAAAAGGTATTATAACCCCTTTTGAACTTGAAAGGGCCTTAGAAATGCAAAGTCAACTAAAAAAGCCACTTGGTGAAGTACTTGTACAGATGGGGTACTGTACATGGGATGATATAGTTAAAGTTTTAGCTGAGCAATACGGAATAGAAGCTTGCATTGGCGAAGTGAAAATCGACAATGAGTTTGTTAAAAAATTCCCGAAAGAGTTGATTCAAGAATTAAAAATAATTCCTATATCGGAGAAAGATAACAAATTATTTGTTGGCATATCAAATGTTTATGATATACCAAATGTAAAGCGAAGACTCAAATTTAGGATGAATAAAGACGTAGATTTTTGCTTATTTTCACCAAGTATTTTCGAATCCATGTACAACACGGTTATTCATGGCATGAGTTCAAGTGTTTTTGCTGAACAAATAGGTGACGCAATTGTTCAACAGCAGGAAGAAGAAGAAAAAACCGAAGAAACCGAGAAAATTTCAGAGGAGGACACACCTGCTGTTAAACTTGTTTCAAATATTGTTAATCATGCCATAGAACTTGATGCGAGTGATATACATATTGAACCGCAAAGGAAAAACGTGGTAGTAAGGTACAGAGTCGATGGAGTTTTAAGAAGGATCACAGAATATCCAAGAAACATGCATTCCGCAGTTGTTTCAAGAATTAAAATACTTTCCGGGTTGGATATTGTTGAACGAAGATTGCCACAAGATGGTAAGTTTTTTATAAAAAAAGACGAAGAACAATTTGACCTCCGTGTTTCTACAATGCCATCAGTCCATGGTGAAAAAGTTGTTATGAGAATACTCAAAGTTTCTTCATCTAAGAAAAAATTAGAAGATTTGGGCTATTCACCATATAACTATGAGAGAATTAAAAAACTCATTGAACATCCTTACGGAATAATATTAGTAACAGGTCCAACAGGTAGTGGTAAATCTACAACATTAGTCGCTGTTATAAACTCTCTTAATTCTGAAGATGTTAATATTGTAACTGCTGAAGATCCTGTTGAATATACAGTCGATGGTATTACACAGTGTCAAGTAAATGCAGAAATAGGATTAACATTCGCAAAATACCTTAGAGCTTTCCTAAGGCAAGACCCAGATATAATAATGGTAGGAGAAATAAGAGATAAGGAAACTGCCCAATTAGCTGTTGAAGCATCGTTGACAGGTCACCTCGTACTTTCAACATTGCATACAAACACTGCCGCAGGTGCGATTGATAGACTTGTAAATATGGGAATAGAACCTTCTCTTATCTCAGCATCATTGATAGGCGTCATGGGGCAAAGGCTCGTTAGAAAAGTCTGTCCTTATTGTAAAGTTGAAACTGAATTACCACCTGAATACGCTGAAAAAGCAAAAAAGATATTCCCAGATATGAAGCCAATACAATATGTAGGTCAAGGTTGTGATAAATGTAATAACACAGGCTATAAAGGTCGTACAGCGGTTGCTGAAGTTCTTATCGTTAACGATGAAATAAGAAGGTTAATACAAAAAGAAGCTTCAACATTTGAGTTGGACAAAGCTGCAAGAAAAAATGGAATGATTTCCATGTTCCAAGACGGACTCTACAAAGTACTTTCTGGTGAAACAACCATTGCAGAGATTCTGTCTGTTGTTGGTGAAGAGGAGGAGTGATTCTTGAACTTTGATCCAAAAAAATACCGCGAAGAGAAAGAAAAAGAGATAAAACAAACTTATGGAAGCTTGAGAAAAAGAAGCTTTAAGTTTCTTTTTTTAAATATAATGATTGTCATAGCAATCTTTGCATTTGTCTTTTTTGTGCAGAGAGTTTCACCTCAAACATATTCAAATATAGTTGAAAGTTTGCAGTTAACTGTTGAATTACCAAAAATTGAATATAAAGCTCCAGACAGAGTTAGCGCAAAGGTTTACATAACAAATACTAAGAGAACTGCGAAAGATTTCATTATAAGCGATTTTTATATAAAGCTATACTCTAATGAAAAAACATTGTATGAATTTTCTTATCCGTCCGCTGTACAAAGTAGTGTAGAAGGATTATCAAAAAAACTTGTATATGATTTGGAAAAAGAGATAGATATCAGCAATCTTTCCGCAGGTACTTATACTATCTATGTCCAATGTAAAATCAACGGAAGGCAAGCCGAGATATCAAGGAACTTTTCTTATATAGAAGAAACAGAGTACCAAATTTCGATAGAACCATTCTATCTTACCGGCGAAAAAATGAAACCATCATTGGTAATAATAAATAGAAAATCAAAACAAGAAAATTTGGAAATACAAAAAATTATTTGGAAATTCTCAGACTTTGAATATACTCAAACAGTCAATGAAAATATAAAAATATTTCCAGGCGAAGCTCATATAATTCAATCCAAATTCGAATTTAATATTGATAAAATAGGAAGTTTTTCTCAAAACATACTTAACACAAAAGTTTTCTTAGCAGACGGAAGCATAAAAGAAATAAGCATTTCTGTTCCCATAACAAAAGAAATTGAAATAAGCACAAAAAACATAGATTTCAGCTTAGAGTCTGAGGAAAGTGTTGTTGCTAGTAAAGCAGCTAAGATAAATATTTTCATGAGTAACAAACAAAACACAACAAGATATTTAAAGATGGACAAAATATCTTTCAGTATTCCAAAAATAGGTTATAACTTTGAAGTAGGGAACAGGCGATTTTTCTTCATGCCTTTTTCGAAGGTATTCGTAACAAAACTTGAAAGACTTGTATTTTCAGAACCAGGTGTTTACGAACTTATAATTACAACAAAATCAGGTGATTCAACATACCAGAAAAAACTTACAATAGCAGTCGGGAGATAACTTTATAAACTTATTAAATCTAGGAGGGCGAGTTATGAAAAATACAGGGCACCAAAAGATAGATTGGGTTTCAAAGCATATGAAATTACTAAATAAAATACAAAACACATCGGAGTACAATCTTAGTGGTTTAAAGATTGGCATGTCAATACATCTTGAAGCAAAAACAGCATATCTTGCCATTACTTTGAAAAAACTCGGTGCAGAAGTTGTTGTCACTGGTTGTAACCCGTTGTCAACTCAAGATGATGTGGCTGAAGCGCTTAAAGATTTTGGTGTTTATGTTCATGCAAAAAGGACAGAAAGCGAAAAAGAATACTTTTCATTCCTTCACATGGTTTTAGATTACAAGCCTGATCTTATATTAGACGACGGCGCTGATTTAACTGTACTTGCTCACACTGAGAGAAAAGAAGTTTTAGAAAATCTGAAAGGTGTATCGGAAGAAACAACGACTGGAGTTAGAAGATTGAGAAACCTCCAAAGTAATGGAATTCTTCAAGTTCCCGTGATTGCTGTCAACAACGCAAAAATGAAATTTATGTTTGACAATAGGTATGGAACTGGGCAATCAACATTAGATTCGATAATGAGAAACACAAATCTGTTGATAGCCGGTAAAAACGTACTCGTAGCTGGATATGGTTGGTGTGGTAGAGGCATCGCTATGCGCGCCCATGGATTAGGCGCAAAGGTAATGGTCAGTGAAGTAGACCCCATCAAAGCGGTTGAAGCTTTGATGGACGGTTTTGAAGTTGGAGAAATTGAGAAACTTGCACCAAAAGCTGATTTCATAATAACAGCTACAGGTGTTAAGGATGTTTTAAACAAAGAAATAATAAACAAATTGAAAGATGGTGTAATATTAGCAAACGCAGGACATTTCAACGTTGAGATACCTATGGAAGAGATTGAAAAAATGGCTTCCGAAAAATATGAAATAAGACAAAATGTTACATGCTATAGAATAAATAACAAAGATATATTTGTCATAGGTAAAGGCAGACTTGTAAATTTGGCAGCAGCTGATGGACACCCAGTTGAAATAATGGATATATCTTTTGCCTTACAAACACTTTCATTAATTTATCTCTCAAAGAATTATAATAAACTAGAAAGAAAGGTCTACGATTATCCTGAGGAATTAGATAAAGAAGTTGCGCAAATGAGACTTGAGACTATGGGAATTAATATTGATAAGTTGACTTCAGAACAAGAAAAATATTTGAGGGAGTTTTAAGTGGAATATGATTTTACTGCTAAAAAAAGACGGTGAAAATGAAAAAGCACAAGCAGCTTTAATTGAAAATGGAATACTTGCTGAAATATTCATTTCAGATGATGATGAAGAAAGTATTGCAGGAAATATCTACATTGGAAAGATCGAAAAATTTATCCCTGCATTAGAGGCGGCATTTGTAAAACTCCCAGATGATGAAAATGCTTTTTTGAGAATAAAGGATATTAAAAACGAATATCTAAATTTTTTTGGTATTTCAAAACTCCAAGAAGGTCAAAAAATACTAGTCCAAATAAAAAAAGAAGGCGGGAATACCAAAGGTCCACAAGTTACAACGAATATAGGAATCCCTGGGCGTTATATAGTTTACATGCCATTCTCTAAATCTATAGGAATATCTAGAAAGATTACAAACGAAAATGATAGAAAACATCTACGAGAAGTAGGCGAAAAGCTTAAAAGTAAATATAATTGTGGTTTTATACTTAGAACTTCTTGTGTTGAAAGCAAAGAAGAGTATATCGAAAAAGAAGCTGAAGAATTACATAAAAAATGGGAAGAAATAGTAAATACCTTCAAACGCTCAAGAAAAACAAAATTAATCCACAAAGAGTCAGATAGTGACGAATTTGTTGTAAGAGAATTTCTAAGAAAAGAAGTAGAGCAAGTAATTACAAATTCTCAAAAATTAAAGGTTATCTCTAAAGATTTCAAACAAAATATACCAGTTAAGCTTATAGAGAGTGATCCATTCGAAGAGTATAATGTGTACAAGCAAATCCAAAATTCCATGAAAAGAATTCACGAATTACCATCAGGAGGAGAAATCGTAATAGACAAAACAGAGGCTTTAACAATCATCGACGTAAACTCCGGACATTATACCAGTTCTGAAAGCCACGAAGAGCTTTCAAAAAAAATAAACATTGAAGCAGCAAAAGAAATTTGCAGATTAATAAGATTGAGGAACATAGGTGGTATAATAATAATTGATTTTATCGATATGAAAAACGAAGAAAACAGGTTAGAAATCTTAAACGCAATCAAGTCTGAGACACTTAAAGACAAAAATAAAATTGAAGTATACGGCTTTACACAACTCGGTTTACTTGAGATGGCTCGTAAAAGAACGAGTAAATCGCTTGATGAAAAAATGACAGCTCTATGTCCTGTATGTAATGGGACAGGACATGTTATGAGTCCAAAATTTGTTATAGAAAGATTATTAAAGGAAGTAAAAAATAAGCCAAAAAATGCAAAGGAAGTTATAATAAAATTTCACCCTTCTTTGAAAGAATTCATTAATAAAGATTTACTTCGTAAAACTTTTAAAGTTCCTATACATATACATTTCACGCATCTTGACCCAGAATCATATGAAATAACTTGGAAAATATAAAAAACGAAATTAAGAATTAGGGAGGAAGTAGAAATGGAAATGCTTAAAGTTTACGTTAATGGAAACGAATACGAGATACAGTATGGCTCAACGTTAGAGTCTATCGCAAAAGAATACGAGAAAAAATCAGGAAAAATAATTGTTGGCGCAAGGATGAACAATACAATAATAGAACTCTTCAGACCTATAACTAAATCCGGTGAGGTCACATTTATAACTTTGGATACACAAGATGGCATGAGAATTTATCAAAGAGGCTTATTTTTTATTTTACATGCGTCTGTAAGAAATATTTTTAAAGATTCCAAATTGAAAATTCTCCATACCATCGGTCATGGTGTTTACTGCGAAATTCGTGATAAAGACAATAAAGTCAGACAAATTAATGAAACAGACATCCAAAATTTAGAAGACCAAATGAAAAAATGGGTCGAAAGTGACTTCAAATTTAGGAAAAGCGAATTACAAAAGAGTTTAGCTATGGATTTGTTTGGTTCCGTTGGAATGGAAGATAAGGTAAAATTATTGAAATACAGAAAAAAGAAGACAGTAAAAGTTTACGAAGCAGATGGACACATAGATTATTTCTACGGTTATATGCCACCATCCACAGGTTATTTGAAGTGGTTTAAAATTGTTAAATACGATCAAGGTTTTGTAATTCTTCTTCCAAAAATTTTTGGGGAGACCGTTACGGTTCCAGACTTCAAACCATTCCCGAAATTATCCGCTGTTTTTCTTGAATATTCGAGATGGCTTGAAATCATGGAAATAGATAATGTAGGGGATTTAAACGAGATAATAGCTAAGGGCGAAAGAGCTGTTACCGACCTTATTATTCTTGCAGAAGCTTTACATGAAAAAAAGATAGCAATGATTTCAGAAGAGATAAAAAATAGAAAAAATGTCCGTTTAGTTTTAATTGCCGGTCCTTCATCAAGTGGGAAAACAACATTTTCGAAGCGACTCATGGTCCAATTAAAGGCAAGTGGTTTAAAACCAATCGCAATTTCTCTTGATGATTATTTTGTTGATCGTGAAAGAACACCCCGTGATGAAAATGGCAATTATGACTTTGAAGCATTAGAAGCCTTAGATGTAGAGCTTTTCAATAGAAATTTGCTCGATTTATTCGATGGAAAAGAAGTTGAAATTCCAAAGTTTAATTTTGTGCTTGGCAGGAGAGAAGCATCCGGAACAAAAATGAAAATTGATAAAGACCAAATTATAATTGTTGAAGGAATCCACGGTTTGAATCCGAAACTGACAGAACTTGTTCCAGAAGACCTCAAATTCAAGATATACGCAAGTGCACTTGCCCAATTGAACCTCGATAGCGTAAACAGGTTACACACAACGGATGTTAGACTCATAAGGCGAATGGTCAGGGATAGTAAATTTAGAGGACACGATGCACTTGCAACATTAAAAATGTGGGATAGTGTAAGGCGAGGAGAAGAAAAGAACATATTCCCATTCCAAGAAAATGCCGATGTAATGTTTAACAGCGCTCTTGTTTACGAAATCTCCGTACTCAAAATTTTTGCTGAACAGCTTCTAGCGGTGGTACCAGATAATGAACCTGAATCAACGGAAGCCAATAGACTACTTAAAATTTTAGACTACTTCCTTCCGATAACAAATATTGAAGATATACCAAGAACGTCTATTATAAGAGAATTTATTGGTAGAAGTGCGTTTCGTTATTAATGTTAAAATAAAACCCTTGGAGGGATTTCGATGGATAAAATAGGTTCAACGGAAAGAAAATATTTATTGGCAGTGTACTTGACACTTAATGAAATGGGATGGACAAGGTTGAAAAAAATATCCACTTTCCTAAATGTGAAAATGCCCTCAGCTAAACAATTTTTGGAAAAATTAACTGAGCAAGGATTAATATACTATGAACATCGAGGTGGAATATCACTTACACAGGAAGGTAAAAAGTTAGCAGTGTTAGAAAACGCAAGGTTTAATGCTGTTAAAATGTTCTTTTGTGAAATACTACAACTTAACGAAAAAGAATCAGATGAAGCTGCTTGGAATGTATATTTTAATTTGAGTGATAAAATAGTTAATAAGTTCTCAGATTTTGCAAGGTTCCTCGTTGAGGAAGAAGGAAAAGCAGTTGTGGAAAAGTTTAGAACATTCCTCTCTCAACCAAGAAAGAAAACAGCACCTTGCCCGATAAGTAGTACATACGAAATTCTTGAAAAAAGCGCAGAAAAGTCTGAAGCAGAAAAGTCTGAAAAGGAGGAATAAGTATAGTGAAAAAAATGGATGAAATAAATGATATTCTTGAATACGACATTTTAGTACGGATAAACAAAGAAGATGTACATATTTTAAACTATTTACTCGAAGCGGAAGACAACACAATGAACATAAGAAGTTTTGAAGGCGAGTTTTTAAAAGTTATAGCAACTAAAGATACTGTTATAGATGCTATAAAATTACTTGAAAGTGCTCGAGCCATTGTTAATCTTGAAATTGTAAAGTTAAATCCGAATAATGGAAGCGCAGATTAAAGTTCCAATTATAACTAACACCAATCTTACGCCCCAGCACAAAAAGTTGGGGTTTTTAAATATCTTTTATGGGGGAATTACATATGGTTTTAGAAAAGTTTGGAGAGTATTGCATTCGTACTGTTGATTCTTCTGATGTAGAAAAAGTTTACGAAATGAGGAAAAGGGTATGTACAGAAAGTGATACCGTTTTATCATCACCTGAAGAGATTACATTTGATAAAATGAAGTCATGGATTGAAAATTGGAAAGATAATCCTACAAAATTATTCGCAGTTGTTGAATATGAAGGAGAAATTGTTGGTCAGTTATGGTGTTGGTTTATTGATAACAAAATTAAACTATCACATATAGTTGAATTTGGCTTAGAAATAGTTAGTGAACATCAAAATAAAGGTTTGGGAACAAAGCTATGTGAAATTGCAGTCAAATGGGCTAAATCAAAAGGAGCTAAAAGACTTCAAGCTGAAACTTTAGAAAAAAATATCCCCATGAGAAAAATTTTAGAAAATTTTGAGTTCGAACTTGAGGGCAAAATGGTTGCTTATTTAAAAAACGGTGATAAATTCGAAGATGTTGTAATATACGGAAAAATCTTCTAAAAGTAAAAAAACAAATGAAATAAAATAAATTACGTCTATGTATGCGCTTTTCACAATTTGAAATCAAACCTGTGGTAAGATAAAATAGAATTGTTAATACCTATCCAAACATGAGGAGGAATATATATGTCTATAACAACAAAAACAGGTGACAACGGAGAAACAAGTCTTGCTAATGGAGAGCGTGTAAAAAAAGACCATATAAGAGTACAAACCTACGGGACTGTTGATGAGTTGAATTCATTCCTTGGACTCGCCAAACATTACTTACCAGATTATGAAAGAGAAGTTGTAGAATTAATTCAAAAAAATCTATTCAGACTTGCTGCAGAACTTGCAAAAGGTGAGCAATACGTAAAATTGATAAACGAGGAAGATATAGAAAAATTAACAAATTTAGTCTATGAATACGAGTCTAAAGTCGAACTGAATTCTTTCGTAATACCTGGGGAAACAATAGCAAGTGCTCATTTGGACGTATGTAGAACAATAGCAAGAAGAGCGGAAAGATTAGTCGTAACGTTATCAAGTCAAGAGGAAGTACGTGGTGAGGTGATAAGGTATTTAAATAGAATCTCCGACTTACTTTACATAATGGCAAGGTTCATTGAAGGTAACCATATAAGAAAAATAAGGGGTAGTGAGTTATGATAGTAATCGATGGTGAGCACTTAAGCTTAGAAGATGTACACAATGTAAGTAGAAAATACGAATTAGTCTCTATTTCAAATGAAGCATACAAAAAAATGCAAGAGAGTCGAAAAGCAATAGAAAAGGTTTTAGAAATTGGAAATCCTGTGTACGGTGTTAATACGGGATTTGGTGCTTTAGCTAATGTAAGAATTTCAAAAGATAAACTTAGAGATTTGCAAAGAAATATAGTTCTTTCTCATTCGGCTGGAATTGGAGAGTACTTACCAGAAGATATTGTCCGTGCAATGATTTTAATACGAGCAAACGCACTCGCAAAAGGTTACAGTGGAGTACGACCAGTGGTCGTAGAAAAACTTGTAGAACTCCTAAACAAAAAAATTACACCTTTGGTACCTGAAAAAGGTTCCGTTGGTGCAAGTGGTGACTTAGCTCCTCTTTCCCATATAGCAATGAGTATAATAGGAGAAGGAAAAGTCTTTTACAACGGAAAAATTGTTGATATAAATAAAACTGACTTTGTCCCTATAGAATTAGAAGAAAAAGAAGGGTTAAGTCTTATAAACGGTACACAATTCATGGCCGCACACTTAGCACTCATCGTGCGTGATTTAGAAAAGTTAATGAAATTAGCAACATTAGTAGCTGCTTTGTCTGTAGACGTACTCTTAGGTACTCCAACAGCGTTTGATGAAAGAATACAATTCGCAAGACCACACACTGGGCAAGTCAAAATTGCTCAATGGCTAAGGGAGTTCCTTGATGAAAGTGAAATCAGAGATAGCCATAAAAAATGTCCAAAAGTTCAGGATGCGTACACACTAAGGACTATCCCACAAGTTTACGGCGCAGTATATGATACTATCCAATGGGTCAAGGAAATTGTAACAAGGGAAATTAACTCAGCAACAGATAATCCGTTGATTTTCGGCGATGAGATATTAAGTGGTGGAAACTTCCATGGTGAGCCTCTCGCACTATGCGCAGATTACCTTGCAGTTGCACTTACTTCCATGGGGAACATGATTGAAAGGAGAATAGACAGGCTCGTTAATCCAAAAGTTAACGAAGGTTTACCACCATTCTTAGCAGGTGGTGAAGAAGGCTTAAATAGTGGTTACATGATATGGCAATATACCGCCGCAGCTTTATGTAATGAAAACAAAGTACTTTCTCATCCGGCAAGCGCCGACACAATACCAACCTCTGCTTATCAAGAAGATCATGTGAGTATGGGGGCAAACGCTGTAAGAAAATTGAGGAGAGTATACGAAAATTTAGTAAGCTTAATATCAATAGAAGCTATGCTTGGAAGCGTTGCATTATCTTACAGACGTCCTCTGAAAAGTTCTAAACAAATCGAAAAGTTTTGTGGTATAATTACTGTGAAACCTGGGCCTGACAGATTTTTTGGTGATGATTTTGAGCGTGTAAAAAATACAATAGTTAGGGAGGTGCTTTCATGAGTTTACGGACAAAGCTTATATTATCTTTGGTACTTGTAGGTATCTTATCATCTTTTGTAAGTGTGCTTGTTTCTGTTTTAGTCTCAACCTCTGTTGTTAGAGATGCAGCTGGACAAATTCAGTCTTTGGTTCTATCATCTGTGAAAAAAGATATAGAGTTACATTATTTAAACGATATAATCAAACCACTCGCAGATTACTCGTTTAGTGGTGCAATATCACCTTACATGACAAACGTGAGTGATGAACTTGGGCTCAGTCAACTTGGATGGGGGGTACGGAATGCTTACAGTGCACTAAACCAGAAAGGTTACCACGATGTCTTTGTAGTTCTTCCAGATATGAGAGTTGTATCAAAGGATGGTTTGGCAAATGTGAAACTACCATCGGAAATAATTGAAAAAGTATTATCAGGAAAGAAAAAGACAGAAATTTATATGCCATACGAGTACAATGGAAAAAATTATATTATGGTTGCTGCTGCTGTTTATGATTTCGGTGAAAATGTTATCGGGGCACTTGTTGGATTTTATCCAATTGACGAATTGCAAAAAATGGTAAGTAAAATAAAAATTGGTAAAACAGGATACGTTGCTCTTGTTTACGGTACTTTAACAGTGGCACACCCAAAAGCTGAATTTGTTGGAAAGCTCGATCTTTCAAAAGAAGAAGGTACAAAAGCATTAGCTCAAGAAATTGTATCTAAAACAAAAGGTACTGTTATTTATTCATTCAACGGAAAGAAATTTGCGGCATTTGAAAGAATTGGAAATTACAATTTAACCGCTATAGGTATAATTCCATTTTCGGAGATTACAGAAGCAGCTAATAAAATAATTATGTCTGGTGTTTTCGCTGGTATAATAATCGCACTTGGCGCAGCTTTAATTGCTATATTCCTTACAGACACAATAACTAAACGTATAAATCACGTCGTTGAAATCGCTCAAAAAGTTGCTGAAAATGACCTAACAGCAACAATTGACGAAACTAAGCTTGGTAAAGATGAAATCGCAAAATTAGGTCATGCGTTTAAATTACTTATAGAAAGTTTCAAACAAACAGTAGGCGAAGTTATAAAGTTAAGCGCACAAGTTTCTTCAGTATCATTTATGCTTGATGATTTGGCACAGAATTCCGCTCAAGCAGCACAAACATCTAAGGAAACAGTTCAAAAAACTACACTTGAAGTACAAGATATAGCAGCTGCGACAGAAGAAGCAAATAGCGGTATGGAAGAAATAGCAGCTGGTGCACAGAATATAGCAAGGTATTCTGAAAAACTCTCGCAAAGTGCAGAACTTATGCGCGAAAACGTGAGTTTAGTTTCCGAAAGAATGCAAGAAGTAGAAAATTCAGTTGGAGAGATTAGAACAGGAATGGGTGAATCACTGACAGCGATAGTAGAATTAACCAAATTCTCAAATCAAATAGGAGAGATAGTGGATACAATATCAAGTATCGCTGAACAGACAAACCTTCTAGCGTTGAATGCTGCAATAGAAGCTGCAAGAGCTGGTGAAGCAGGAAGAGGATTCGCAGTAGTGGCAGACGAAATAAGAAAACTTGCAGAAGAAAGTAGACAAGCAACAAAGAAGATAGCGGAAATATTAAGTAAAATTGGTGAACAAGCCAAGAAAGTCGAAAAAGTCACAACAGGAGTTAGCCAGAAAGTTGATGGATACGTTTCTACAGTGCGAGAAGCCGGTGAAAGTTTGAGCATGCTAATTACAAAAATAGAAGAAGTTTCAAAGATGACAACAGACTTAGCAGCAACGGCAGAAGAACAAAGCGGTGCAACAGAGGAAGTCAGTGCAGCTATGGATAGAGTGACAAAGAATGTCCAAGAAGTTGAGAGAGATATCGAAGAAATGGCCGCTCAGATAGCTTCTCAAGCTGATCAAATCAACGAAGTTAAGACCTATTCAGATGAACTATCAACAGCCGTTAGCGAATTAAACGATTATGTGAAAAGATTTAAATTATAATACATAATACTCAAAAAACCCATCCCCTTATATAAGGGGATGGGTTTTTTATTTTCATAAATCCAAAAATAACCGCTAAATGTTATTTAATACATAAGGATCCCCTTTTTACTGGGGATCCTTATATCATATATCACTTATTTACTTAGCAATCATTCTTCGTCCACTTCTTCTTCAATGTCATCTAATAGTTCTTCATAAGATGTCTTTAATTCCTCTTCTTCTTCAATACTTTCTATTGTTCTTTCCTGGATTTCTTCTTTTGCTTGACCAAGTGGATGCTGAGGATCAAGCTTTCCAGAAAAAATCTCCATTTTACTGCCATTCTCGTAAACGTATTCCTTAGCATTAACTGGGGTTCTGAGAGTTTTCAAAACTTCAACCATAACTTCTTCATCCAAATCTTCGTTGTCAGGAAATCTTATAGTTAGTATCCCTTTCGAATAAGATAAATTGCATCTTCTTGATTTTACAAATTCTACGAGTTCTGCATTTTTTAAAGCAAAATCTGCCCTTTGCTCGTTAACTTCAAGTTCCATTACATAGTAGAATGACATTAATTACACCCCTTGCTTTTCAGCACCCAAGTAAGCTTTTACCTTGGCTGCCAGTCTTGATTTCCTCCTACTAGCTTGATTTTTGTGAATTGCTCCATTTCTTGCAGCTTTATCAATTGCACTTTGAGCTTTCTTAAATAGCTCCATTATTTCTTCAGCGGATTTTTTCTGTGCTATAGCTGCGAGAACAGCTTTGATTTTGTTTTTCATACTTGTCTTGTAAGCTTTATTGAGCACTCTTCTTTTTTCAGAAACCCTTACCCTTTTTTCAGCAGACATTTTATTTGGCATACATTATTCCTCCCTATATTATGTTTCCTTAATTTATTAAAGGTTGAAAGCAGCCTTTAATTCTCTAACCATGTCTGTTCTTTCCCAAGTAAAGTCTGGATCGTTTCTTCCAAAATGCCCGTAAGCGGCTGTCTTTCTGTAAATTGGTCTGAGTAAATCAAGCTTTTTAATTATCGCACCTGGTCTGAAATCGAAAACCTCTTCGACCACTTTTCTCAATTTTTCCTCGTCTACTTTGGCTGTCCCAAAAGTGTTAATCATTATTGATACAGGTTTTGCAACACCAATTGCGTAAGCAACTTGTATCATAAATTTATCTGCGAGACCAGCCGCAACTACGTTCTTTGCAACGTACCTTGCAAAATAATGAGCTGATCTGTCAACTTTTGTCGGATCTTTTCCACTGAATGCTCCACCACCATGTGGTATAGCCCCACCATATGTATCAACGATTATCTTTCTTCCAGTTAATCCAGTATCAGCGGATGGTCCACCAAGAACAAATCTACCGGTTGGATTGACCAAGATTTTCATATTGTCATCTCTAAGATTCTCTGGAATAATTGGATTTATAACATACTTTACAAGCGCTTCTCTTATCTCAGGAATAGTTACATCTGGTTCGTGTTGAGTGGATATAAGTACTGTATCAACTCTTACTGGTTTTTCGTTTTCATCATATTCAATCGTGACTTGTGTTTTTCCATCTGGTCTTAAGAAAGGAACTGTTCCATTTTTTCTTACCTCTGCGAGCTTCATAGCAAGTTTATGAGCAAGCATAATTGGAAGAGGCATGAGCTCTTCTGTTTCGTTAGTAGCGTAACCAAACATCATTCCTTGATCACCAGCTCCAACTTTTTCAATCTCATCTTCTGCTTTCTCACCTTGCTTAAACTCTGCAGCTTCGTTAACACCAAGAGCTATGTCAGGTGACTGACTGTGGATGGATGAAAGAACTGCGCATGTTTCACCATCAAAACCGTACTTTGCTCTTGTATAACCGATGTCTAAAACAGTTTTTCTAACAATGTCTTGCACATCAACGTAAGCTTTTGTTGTAACTTCTCCCGCAACAATGGCAACACCTGTTGTAAGAAGTGTTTCAACAGCTACACGAGCTTTGGGATCTTGCTCAATAATCGCGTCTAAGATGGCATCACTAATTTGATCTGCCATCTTATCTGGGTGTCCTTCTGTGACACTTTCACTTGTAAAGAGTCTTCTCATCTCTCTGCCTCCCTTTCGTAGGTTTCTTTTGAGATAAACTTACCACCATCTATATCGATACTCACTGGTTTGTACGAACCAGTGAATTTTGCGTGTAACTCAATCTTATTAGGACATTTCGAGCCCACATAAACTTTTTCAATCATAAAAGGCGATGATCTATCATCGTAATCTATTATAAAATCGTATCCTATCCTTAGATGACTTCTAAAAACTTCTCCACATTTATTGCACTTAATATAAACAACAAGTGCGTTTTTGTCTTTGTAAAATGGATTCTTTTCAAGTTCTGCTTCAGTTTTTTCTCTTTTTTTGAAAAATAACATGGCAATCACCTTCAAAAATAAAAAAATTAGAGTTTTTTATCTTCTTTGAAGAGTAAATCTAAAAACTCCGTTATTTCCGAATTCATCAGTAATTTCAATCCTTACGTTGTACAAATTTCCAGTTTGACTTTCGATTTTATTTTCTTTAACAAATGAAACATTTTTATTATTGTAAAGTTTATAAAAACCACGGTAAATAAGTCCAGTCATGATTGTTCCTTCTTCATCGTAAACTTCGTAAGGCTTATTCCAATATTCTTCTGGAACCTCGTCAAGTATTATATGATACACCAAATTTTCTGAAAAGTACACTTTTATTTCTTTAACTCCAAGTAAATTTTTTGCTAATTCTGTGTACGCTTCAATGGAAATTTTTGGATATCGTTCACTAAAATAGTAAACTCCATTTTCTACGAATGGATACTCTTTACCTTCAATTCTTACACTCTTTAAGAGAATATTCATGCTTACTGGTCTCAAGAGGTTTTTATCGATAAATTTTAGAGGATCGTAAAAGAACTTCTCGTCGCTGCTTCTAACTTCAAAGTGTGCATGCGGTTTTGTTGCTTCTCCTGTACTACCAGAGTATCCTATCACTTCACCTCTTTGAAATTTATACTCATCAGAATAAATTTCTACAACAACCCTTTGATTTCCAAATTCTTCATTCATCATTGAAACCAATTTATCAAGCTTTTCAGAAAATTTTGAAAGGTGAGCATACAAAGTTCTGTAACCATCAGCGTGTTGGAGAACTAAAGTCTTTCCATAAATGCCCCCTTCATCTATCTCAAGACGTACTAAGTATCCATCTTCGACAGCTTTAACTGGTATACCTTCTTTCAAAAACGTACTAAAATCGATACCTGAATGGAAATGTGGAATATTACCAGTTGATCTAAATTCCATAAAAGTAGCAGTTATATAACTGTTATCAACAGGTACCGTATAAAGAGCAAACAAAAAAACAGAATAAATAAAAGAAAGAAAAATAGAAGTCAAAAAAGCATACTTTCTACTTAACACTGTATATTCACACTCCCTTAAAACATTTGTTTATCGTCTTTAAGTTGCTTTGAAATTTTTTCAACTATGTTTTCTGGTCCTTTTATATCCAATATATATCCATCGTTCAGATATTCAACTACATTCCACTCTATAAAATCAGCGTATTTGAGTATAACACTGAGTTGTTCAGCTTTTATATGAATCCTCTTTCTTATATCAAAAATATCAATATATTCTCTTATTTTTTTGTATAAAACTTCAAATCCCAACTTGGATTTAGCCGATATAAAGACAGAATTTGGATACTCATACCTTATCATATCTAAATAGTCCTCTGGTACAAGGTCTATCTTATTAAAAACAATGAAATAAGGTTTATCATTCGCTTTTATTTCCTCAAGCACACTAAAAGAAGCAGAGAGTTTCTTCTTATAATTGGTATCGCTAACATCTACAAGTATGATAATTACATCTGAGTAAAGAATTTCTTCTAAAGTTGAATGAAACGCCTCAACTAAGGTGTGAGGTAACTTCCTTATAAATCCAACCGTGTCACTTAACAAAACAAATCTACCGTCAGGTAATTTAATTCTTCTAACGGTAGGATTAAGCGTTGAAAACATTTTATCTGAAATAATTATATCTTCTTCTTTAGAAAGTGCACTTAATAAAGTGCTTTTACCAGCATTTGTATATCCAACGACAGAAAAAATATAATATCCGCTTTCCAGCCTTGATTTTCTTACTGTATGTCTGTTTTTTCTGATTTTTTCAAGTTCTTTTTTTAATTGACTTATTCTATCTTTAATCCTTCTTCTATCGAGTTCGAGGATTGTTTCTCCAGGTCCTCTTGTGCCTATACCTCCACCTGGATTTGAAAGTTCTAAGCCTTTACCCCTCAATCTTGGCAGATCGTAAATAAGTTTTGCCATTTCCACTTGAAGTTTTCCTTCGTGTGTTGAAGCGTGTTTAGAAAATATTTCGAGTATAATCTGTGTTCTATCCACAACCTTTAAACCTGTTATTTCTTCAATATTTCTCAATTGTATAGGCGTAATTTCATCATCGATTACAATCAAGTCTATACTATTAGCTAAACAATAATCTTTTATTTTATGTAATTTACCACTACCAACGTATGTAACGGAATCAGGCTTTACTCTTCTTTGAATAACTTTATCAACAACTTCTATTTCTAAAGTTTTACAAAGCGTCTCAAGTTCATCTAAAGAATCAAAAGAATCCTTATTGTATGTACTCTCAACACCTAATAATATTGCCTTTTTTCCGAATTTTTCCATCTCCTTCACTTAATCCATCAAAAACCAAAATTATTCTTGTTCAGCTTCTTGTTGTTCTTGTTGTTCTTCCTCCGTCTTCATAAGCATAATATACTCCGCAGGAAGGATAGTGCTTATAGCATGCTTGTAAATAAGCGTTTGCTGTTTACCACTCTCAATAAGAACTGTAAAATTATCAAACGACCTTACTATCCCCTTTGTTTGAAAACCATTGACAAGATAAACCTTTACTTCAATTTTTTTGGTCCTAAGAATATTCAAAAACCTATCTTGAAGGTTGAACTTCTCCTTTGCCATACAAATCCCCCCATGAAATTAAGATTTAAAGAGATTATAATTATTAATTGTTATAAGAATGAAATGCTACTAATCAAATATTTTTAGTTAATTGCTTTTAAATTATACCATATTTATAGAGATTTTCAAATACCAATTTTACTTTACCTCATGTTCTATGATATAAACAGCATATTTTTTGAAACACGGAAAGCATTTTTATATTTTTGTTTTATTTGACAAATTTTTTGGAATATGATACAATATTTTTGAAAAAGATGGGGGTGATAATATGCCAAAGATGTTACCACGCTGTCCAGTTTGCGGTAAGCCTATGAAAGTAACGCAGCTAAAATGTGAGGAAGATTCGATAACAGTGAGTGGATATTTTGAAGTACCAGAGTTTTGTTTTTTAGATGAAGAAGACACAAGATTTATAGTAATGTTTTTAAGAACGAAGGGAAATTTAAAAGAACTCGAACGACTTACGGGAATTGGATACTTTGCACTGAGAGGTAGATTAGACAAGGTACTTGAAAAAATGGGGTTAACTCCTATTGAAGAATTAACAGATGATGAGCAAGTTGACCAAGAAGAGGTGTTTAAACTGCTTAAAGAAAAGAAAATAACGGTTGAAGAAGCGATATCATTACTAAAGAAAAAGGGAGAAAAGTAAATCAATAAATGGAGGTAAATGGAGGTAATATTATGGGTGAACTCCCAAATGATGTTAGAGCTGTTCTCGAAGCACTTGCAAGAAAAGAGATATCAGTGGAAGATGCTGAAAAATTGATACTGACTTTGAAATCTTCTAAGAATACGGAAAAAAGTAAAAAAAAGAAAAGTATTATAGGTCGTGAATTTGTTTTGAGTGAAGGAGATGAGTTTAGCGGAGATATTGAAATTGTTAATGGAAAAGCCATTATTTCTGGAAAAATTAATGGAGATTTAGAAATAGTCTTTGGTGAACTTGTATTTTCTGGAGAAGTAAATGGTAACGTTGAAATTGTTGGAAGTTCAATAACTTGGCACGGTGGAAAGATAAATGGAAACCTCCAATTAGTAGGTTGTAATTACAAAGGAGAGAAACCAAAAGTTGTTGGAAATGTTAGTGAAATTAGCAATTTCTTTATAAATGGAATACTCAATACTGTAAAATACCTCGTTGTAAAACCATTCATGGCTGGAATAAAAATCGAGGAATGAATGTTTTATAAATGGCAAAAGGTGGTGAGATAAAATGGAACTGAGAAAAATACTGATGGCTGTTGAAAACGGTGAAATTATGCCAGAAGATGCTGAAAAATTAATAGATGTTATCTTCGAAAGTAATGAAAATGCAACTACAAGTGTTGTAAGTGAAGAATATATAGTTGATAAGAATTCTGTACTTAAGAATGATATATCAGCCACAAACGCAAATGTTAAGATTTATGGTGAAGTCTATGGTAATGTCTCGGTTGTTAACAGTACAGTTGAAATTTCTGGTATAGTCCATGGTAACATTAACGCTGTACGTTCGAAAATCGTATGGAATGGTGGAAGAGTTGATGGAAATGTAAATCTGGTACTCACAAAGGAAGAAGGGATTGCTAACATCGGTGGTAAAAAAAATATTGTTGACTTTAATATCCCGTTTTTAGACAAAATAGTAAAAGATAAAATTTCTGTTAATGGATTTGGAATGGATGTACTTATTATATCTGGAAAAAGAAAAGAAGAGTATTTAAAAAATGAAAAAATAGTAATCGATGGAGAAGCCCAAGTTGGTATTATTGATTGTGAAGAACTTATAGTAAATGGAGAGCTCATTTCCGAGAAAATAAATTGTGAGAATATGATTATCTCAGAAAAAGCTAAAGTAAAATCTAAAAAAATATACACTGAATCCTTGGAAAATAACGGAGATGTAATTTCAAATAAAATTCAGGTTGAATTAGCAAAAAACAATGGGACAATAAACGTAAAAAAGATATCTTCGGAAAGCTTCATTAACAAAGGCAATGTAAAATGTGAAGTATTTGACTGCGAGGTTTTAACAAATCATGGATTAATCGAAGTTGAAGAACTTTCCAATGAAAGTGTAAATAACAATGGTAAAATAATTGCTGAAGAAATTGATTGCGAAACAATTTCTAACAATGGTGAAATATATGCTACGATTTTCGAATGTGAAAATCTTATTGGAAATACTATAATAAAACGCGATAAAATATAATCAAGGAGGTGCTTGAAATGTTTTGGGGTATCATATTGTTGTCTGCTGGTATATTTATTTTATTAAGTATTGTCCTTTCTGTTACATCACCTGTTTGGCTTGTACTTGGAAGTGTAGCTTTCGTTGGAGGAGTAATAAGCATGATAAAGAGCTTTCCAAATGGGTTGGGTTTATCTATCTTAGGTGGTTTAATCGTTGTTCAAGCGTTAGGATATATAAAAATGGGATTTTGGGAATTTGTAATTGCAATAATAGCTGCCGGGCTTATCGAAATTGGATTGAAATTGATAGTTTCATCCAACAAAAATAGGTGGAGTTAACAAAAAATCAGCGGTTTGAAAACCGCTGATTTTTTCGATGAATTTTGAGAAATTACTAATTATTGATTACCTGACCAATAGTTTGGTGGTTCTTTGGTTATTATAATATCATGGGGGTGACTTTCTTTTACCGAAGCATTAGTTATCTTAATAAATTTAGCTTTCTTTTGCAATTCATCTATATTTTTTGCTCCAACATATCCCATTCCTGATCTCAATCCTCCGATAAGTTGATAAACAACATCTTTAACCGCTCCTTTGTAAGGAACCATCCCCTCAACACCTTCTGGAACGAATTTTTGGTTATCAGATTGGAAATACCTATCCGCACTTCCAGATTTCATAGCTCCTATTGAGCCCATACCTCTGTAAACTTTATATTTTCTACCCTGATAAAGTATAGTTTCGCCTGGTGACTCCTCTGTACCAGCAAATATGCTACCAAGCATAACGGTCTCTGCTCCTGCTGCAAGAGCTTTAACGATATCTCCAGAGTATCTTATTCCACCATCCGCAATAATTGGAATATCGTATTTCTTAGCTACATAAGCGCATTGTAATATCGCGCTTAATTGAGGAACACCGATTCCAGCAACAATCCTTGTTGTACATATTGAACCAGGTCCAATACCAACTTTGACAGCATCAGCACCAGCTTTAATAAGTTCTTCAACCGCTTCAGAGGTAGCAACATTTCCAGCGATTACTGGTAAATCTGGATACATTTTTTTTATCTTTTTCACCGTTTCAATAACCTTTTTTGAATGTCCATGAGCTGTGTCAACGACTATAACATCAACACCAGCTTTAACAAGTGCTTCAACTCTTTCGAACGTGTCTTTTGATGTTCCAACAGCAGCACCAACAATTAACCTTCCTTTCGAATCGCGAGCCGCATTTGGATGCTCTATAACACTTAAAACGTCTTTGATTGTTATAAGACCTATCAATTTGTTTTTGTCATCAACTATTGGTAGCTTCTCTATTCTGTGTTCGTGAAGTATTTGCTTAGCTTTTTCTAAAGATATACCAGGTAACGCTACAACAAGCTTTTCTCTAGGAGTCATAAGTTCTTTAACTTTTTTTGAAACATCACTTTCAAATCTAACATCTCTATTAGTTAACAAACCAACTAAATAACCTTCATCATCCACGACAGGAAAACCACCGATTTTGTATTCTGCCATTAGTTTAAGCGCATTAAATATAGTATCGTTTGGATGAATCACAACAGGATTTTCTATAACACCATTTTCGGTTCTTTTGACAATCTCGACCTGGTGAGCTTGTTCTTTGATAGAAAGGTTTTTATGAATTATGCCTATACCACCTTCACGGGCTAAAGCTTTTGCCAATTCACTTTCAGTAACCGTATCCATTGCAGCACTAACAAGAGGAATGTTCAATTTTATTTGGCGCGTCAGTCTTGTTGAGACATCGGTATCTGAAGGTAAGACTTCACTGTACTGAGGGACTAACAAAACATCATCAAATGTCAAAGCTTCATCAAACTGTTCAAACGTGGCTTTAACTTTTATACTGTTTTCTCTTTTCGCACTTTTTTTACCACTCTTACCATTTGGCATACTTTTTTACCTCCAATCTCCCCACGGCTTTTTTGTTTCTTCTGTTATCTTCTTTTTATATAATAAAATAGACCCTTTTGGGTCTATTCTTACATATTTTACCTACTCTTTCAGCCCACTTAAGTACGTATTAGTAGGTGTAGAAAAGTTAAGAAAATCTGGAGCGGGCGACGGGCTTCGAACCCGCGACCCTCAGCTTGGGAAGCTGATGCTCTACCAACTGAGCTACACCCGCTCACTAAAGGATTTTGTTAACCAAAGGTATTGATAAATTTCAAAAATCATATTATCTTCTTAAAGAGGGGACACCCCCCAATATACTCTCAATAAGGAGGTATCCCGATATGGCTAATGTCCAACTCAAATGCCCTCATTGTGGCTCTTCTAACTTCATCAAAAACGGTCATGATAAGTTCAAAAACCAAATCTTCTTTTGCAAAGACTGCAAGCGTTACTTTAAACTTTCTTTCACCAAAAAACACAAACTTTTCTCTTTCCCTTACCCTCGTTGTGTTCATTGTAACCATGTCATGGAAATTTACAAAATCCGCCGTTATTTCGTTCGTTTCAGATGCAGAAAGTGCAACTTCAAAACTTCTGTTCCACTTTCTCTTCCTCAGCCTGTGCCTTTCAACTTTCATCCTTTCAAATTCTTCCGTTTCCCTATCTATATCGTTCTCAAAGCTTTCATCTTGTACTTCAAATACAACCTTTCTCTTCGTGCTATTAAAGCTTGCTTGAATATCAATGTCTCTCATGTCGCTATTTACAAATGGATTATCAAGTTATCTTCTGTTATTTCGCTTTTTGAGTTTGAGAATGTATTTAAAGTTCATG